>CBDVBS010000124.1:0-9344 GCA_965372275.1 uncultured bacterium
TAAACCTTCTGCCGGATATCGGAGTCTAATATGCAGTATCCGGTAATAAAGGGAAAGTGGTGCTAATTATGAAACATGGAAAACACCTGATGGCGATCTTCATTATCGGACTTTTGTGCGCCTCAACACTTGCTTGCTCTGGGGACAAGGAGAAGCCCATATACGATCCCGATGCCGAAACCGAACGGGAACTGAGTGGTACCGGGAGCACCTACGATATCGGCGGTACAGCCGAGGCTCCCGACACGACGGTTGAAGACGAGTATGTGAGCCCCTACGGATCGAAGAAGTGGGAACGCATCCTGTGGGCCCCATCGATCCAGGTGGCCCTTTCGCAAGCAAAGCCCGGAAGCGGAAAGAAAATCCTCCTCTGGTTTACGGAGAGTTCCTGCACCGAATGCCGTGAAGCCGAGGAAAATGCATTCAAATCTGAAGAAGTCCTCGCCGTAGCACACAAATATATCTGGGTGAGATTCGACGTGTCGGCCAATCTGGAAAAGAAAGAGTATTACATCCAGGAGAACAACCCCCCCGCGCTCGTATGGCTCTCGCAGGAAGGAAATTCGTATCATAAATTGTTCGGCGGTTTCGACGACCCGGCATTCCTCGCGGCCCGGTTGGTTCAATGGCATTAGGGGATTTTCTTCAGCCCTGGTTGGCGGTTAAGACGGAGAAATATACGGGTCCGTATTACTGGACGGAAGATGTTGATATTTATCCGTGTGATTGATATCCCATTGTTCCCGGTAGCAGCGACCTTCGTGAATACTATACCTTTTATCTTGTCGCCTCGTAAAATGTTTTACCGTCCTTTATCTTTTTCACAACGGAACCTTCGGAAGCGAGTGCTTCGGCATATTTCACGACTTCATTCCGATGTATCCCCAATCCGTTCGCTATGTCATCGAGCGTACATGGCCTGCGCATCAACAGGTCAAGAACCTGCTTGCGACGCGCTTCCAAATCGGGTTTTTCATGCATCCCGGCAAAGTGCGTAATCATCTCGCAATTATCACCGAATACTTCAACGAATTGCTCCATCCTGTCCATCGGTACGGCTTTGGCATAACTTTCAGCCGGGGGACGTGCCACGGTGTTGAGCTGAATCCTGTCGGAGTTTATCTCCCTGGCAATCGCAGCCATTTTTTCGACTTCGCCTGAATTCCCAGTGATGCCGTCCAGCAGGAATACTTCGAGCCAGAATTTTCCGGGGAATATTTTCCGGAACTTCACAAGTCCGTTCACCATACGGTCGAAAGTGATGTCCTCATGCGGGCGGTTGACCTGCTCGAACGATTCCTGGTTATATGCATCGAGCGACGGGATAACAAGATCGGCGTCCATAATCGATGCTGCCATATCCTCATCCCAAAGCAATGAACCGTTGGTGAGTACCGCAATCGGCACGGAAGCCATTTGTTTTATCCCGCTAATGATATCGGTCATCCCGGAATGCAATGAGGGTTCACCGGAACCCGCCAAGGTTATGTAATCAGGATTCGAGTCGAGGGCTTCTTTGACCTGGGATAAGATGCCCTCGACTGGCACCCATTCCTTTCGCTCGCAGGTTTTCACGGTGGTCCGTCCAAGCTGACAGTAGATGCAATCATAAGTGCAGGTCTTGAACGGCACCAGGTCAACCCCCAGCGACCTGCCGAGGCGTCTTGATGGTACGGGACCATAGATGTAATTTGGCATTGGTTTATCCTTTGTTTCGCCTACTTCACAACCATCGGAAGGAAGTCGGCGGAAGTGAAGATGCCGTGTATGCCCTTCTCATGCAGCCAGAAGGCGCGTTTGATGTAGGCAATTCCGGTGCCGACTACATTCGCCGCCATACTTGTCTCGTCACCGAGGATGAATTTATGTGATGTACGTTTCCCCTCGAATGTCGTGCCGGTAATCGTCATCGTCGTGCTCACGGGTTTCTTCGCATTACGCGTATCCATTATTCCACCGACCTTAACCTGCGACTCATCATCCACCACTCCCGCGCGAACCAGCATCAGATCGTCGGCATGTTCCATATCGTGAAATTCAAGCTTGCCGCCGCGCGCATCGAGCAACGCATCGACCTCTTCATCGGTTAATGCACTCGCCGATTCGACTGTATATTCAGGAAGATGGGCAATATCCTCGCGGATGGTTCCCTTGTAATCCTCCCAGTTGGCGATCCCCACTCCCCACCATATTTCAACACTCTCGATTTTTGTGAAACTGACAGACCCGACCACGGCGGCGGTGCTCAGCAGTCCGGGTGTGGCTCCGGCACCGGTGATGTAAGTCACTCCACTGGATTTAACCAGGTCGTCAAGACCGAAAAGTATTTCCATCGCGCGTGTACGCTTCAGCGGATCGACAATGATCCCGTTGAAACCGGCTTCACAGAAGCGTTTCACCACATCGGGGATAAATTCATTCGGCAGGTTCGGAAGCCCGATGTAGATGCCGTCATACTTGTCCCGCATGTCGAGAATTTCGGCGATGGAGTCGTTCGATGCCCTCCCGATGCCGGGGATGGCTTTCACCGATTCACGAATTGGCAATCCTTCGATGTCCGCTGAATTGATCCCCTCGTCCCTCTCGGCCACGCCATCCTTGTCGCAGATGACGGTAATCCGCATCTCCTTCTTCTTATCGATAATCTTAATGGCCGCCCGTCCCAGTCCCCCCGCTCCGAGTACGGCGATTCGTTTTTCCATTGATACCTCCAAAATATCTTCCCGGTAAGGATAACGCATATTCAGTCGGGATTTAACCCACGAAATGGGATTCGTGGGTTACTTTCAGTTTTGACGAAAGGGGATTCAGGCTTCTCATTCTTTTGTTACCTTGAATGAACGGTGAATCAGCTTATTCGGTCGGGGGGAATTATGGTAACATTCACCGGATGTCATTAGCTAAACGTATATCCGAACTACTCCACGCGGCACGTGAGGACTCACTGTTGAGGCAGCTACGCACGGTGGAACGCTGGGAAGAATGCCGACTCTTAGTTGATGGGAAGCAGCTTATAGATTTTTCTTCATCGGATTATCTGAGTCTTGCCAACGACCCACAGGTGTTAGCTTCTATCAAGAAAAAAGTATCCGACCACGGGCTTGGTACGGTATCGAGTCCGCTGATAACAGGGCATACGGGATATCACCAGATGCTTGAGGAGAAACTCGCCGGGATTTTCCATCAAGAGGCAGGCATCACTTTTCCATCCGGATGGCAGGCGAATGTCACCCTGCTTCCGGCAATTTTCGGTGAGGGTGATGTCATCCTTTCTGATGAAAGGAATCACGCGTCGCTCATCGATGGTGCCCGACTCAGCAGGGCCGTGATAAAGGTTTTTGCGCACCGTAACTATGACGACATGGAAGAGAAATTGGCGGAGTCGCGGGATGAATTAAGTAATGAAAAACTCATCGGCATTGTAAGCGACACGGTGTTCTCGATTGAGGGTGATACAGCCGATGTCAAACGCCTTGTGGAGCTGAAGAATAAATATCATGCAGTACTGCTGCTCGACTGCGCTCATGGATTGCCGGCGATCGGCTCGGAGTCGGAGTCGCTGCTCGGTTTTGACGAGCTTCTCGATGATGCTGATATAGTTACCGCAAGCCTCGGGAAATATTTCTCGGCCGGGGGCGGGATGATCGCCTGCTCGGATAGACTGAAGCAGTTGATAATCAACCGCGCGAGGGGTTACATCTATTCAGGAAGCCTCAGTCCCCTTATCATTGCCGCGCTTTTCTCGGCAATCAGTCGTATCGAGGGAGACCCGTCCTTAGTGCTCGGTCTCAAGGAGAACATCGAATATATCCGTGCCAATCTCGCCGATATAGGTTTCCTCGAACGCGAGGAAGGCAGGGAGGGGCCGATATTCGCAATCCCGGTGGAACACTCAAAGGCGCTGGAAGCCGGGAAGAAACTTATGGATATGGGTATCCTCATCACCCCGGTACGTTATCCCACCGTTCCCGCCGGGACTGCCAAACTGCGTGTGAGCCTGATGAGAGGGCATACACGTGAGATGATGGACGAACTGCTATCGGCACTTGGGAGATTAGCGGAAGAGGGATATATCCGTCGCAAGCAGTGAGAACTTGGTTTGTATAACCCACGAAATGGGATTCGCGGGTTACAGTTTTTTACTTTTCGTGGGTTACATCTTTGAACTCAAGATGCAAAATATATATTTCATAACCGGCACTGACACTGGGGTTGGAAAGACCTACATCGCCGCTAAGCTGCTCGAATCAATGTCAGGGCAAGTGGGTACGGTCGGATATATAAAACCGTTCCAGACCGGGTGTGAAACTGATCGCGGCAACAGGTTGACTGTCCCGGATGTTGATGAAGTCAAGGCTGTTTTAGGCTCGAAGGTCGAGTGCCATGTGCTGTATCGATACAAACTCCCCGCCTGCGGGTTGCACGCCGCACGTGAAGCGGGAGAGGAAATAAGTTTCGAAAAAGTAGTCGAATGGACAAATGAGCTTGCGAACAAATTCGAAGCCTGCGTTATCGAAGGCGCGGGTGGATTGATGGTGCCGCTTACGACTAAAGATACAATTCTCGATTTTGCCTCGGCGATTGGATATCCCGTGATCTTAGTTGCCGCCAATAAATTAGGATGCATAAACCATTCGCTTCTCTCCATCAACGCCCTTAAGCAGCGTGGACTTCGAATCGACGCATTGGTTTTGAACAACATCCGACCAAATGTTAAAAGCGAAGTTGAAGGTACTAACGGCGAAATGATCGGGCTGTTTGCACCGGATATCAGGATAGTCGAAGTCGAATACAACGGGCAATATACCCCGTAAACCCGCGTAAATAGGGTATAATCGGGTCAGCAAGATGGAATACAAGCATCGGCATCTTCTTGACCAGTTAGCAACTCACAAGGACGTGTTCCGTGAAATCGGCACCCTTGTTCAGCAGAACCGTGAGCGCATCACGGACGAATGGCGCTCTGCCTTCTACAACTTCTTCGGTGTCATACAGAATGGTGCTCATCCCACTGCCGGCATGGCCGAGGACATCGTCGGCAAAGTGCTCAACATGCTTCTCGACTGGGATTCACGTAAACATCTCGAAGGCGCGACAAGCCTTGGCATGACGCTGGCAAAAAAGAAGATGTCCCTTGATGACGTGGTCGTCAGTTACCATTTCCTCCAGGAGACGATAAGACGTATCATCCGCACTGAAATGGGCGAAGGTTTCGCCGACGCATGGGAAGCCATGGAAGATTACCACGCTCATACATTAGCAGTCCTGATCGGTGCATTCCAGGAGGCAAGCGAGGAAATATGTCGTGAAACCGGGGAGAAGGATGATAAGGAATTCCTGTTCCAGCTTGAAATGGCACGCGGTATACAGGGAAATCTCATCCCAAAGCACTTCCAGAATCACTACATCAAAGCTGTATCAAAATTGAAAACGGTTGATGTCATCGGCGGAGATATCTTTCATGTTCATCGGGTGAGCAACCAGTTGGCATTCTTCGCGATCGCTGATGCTGAAGGCCATGGCGTACCGGCAGCGTTGAACATGATGGCCCTTACCGCCCATTTCCAAACCGTGCTTTCAAATTATTACACTCCTGAATATGTCGCCCAGTATCTCAACTGGATGATTGTAAAGGGCGAAAGCGGAATCCCTCCAACGAGCGGGATATTCATGACAATTGACGGACGCAGCGGAGAACTCCGCCTTGTGAATGCCGGGCATCCCGACCCTATTATCATCGACGGAAAAACCGGCGAAGTCCATGTCCTCAAGCACGGCAACCTTGTTCTCGGACTGAGCAGCAGGGAGGAATACAAGGCAACCTGCTTGCAGTTTAACGCCGGAGACAAGATATTCCTGTTCACCGACGGGCTCATCGATTTCAAGGCATCCGATAACGAGTTGTTCGGGATACGCCGCCTGAAGGAATTTATTACAAAGAACAAGGACCTTCCGTGCGAGGATGTACTTGAAAAGTTGATACAGTTTATGGAAAGAGAGGAGCGGATCGGCGGTAAACGTACCGATGACATACTGATGGTCGGAATTGAGGCGCGACGCGCCATGTGGATCACCATCACAGTTCCCGAAGAGAGCATACAGAATACCAAGGAAATAATATTGACTGAATTACGTGGACTGGGGCTCACTCATGATATCGTCAGTGACATGCATGTTGTTATGGACGAATTGCTGGACAACGCCCTGAACCATGGAAACAGGATGGATTCCGGGTTACCCATCAAGATCGAGTATCTTGCATCCCCCGATGAATTCCGCATACGTGTCACCGACTCTGGCGAGGGGTTCGACTGGCGTTCGCTGGACATGTTGATGGACAAGGAGAAACTTGTCAGCCCGTCGGGACGTGGTCTCTATTTTATCAGCAGCCTGACGGATGAATTAACATTCAATGAACGTGGAAACCAGGTAACCGCCATTAAGCGGTTTGACCGATAAGGGCCTTTACCATATAATCTTAAGATTCGGTACTCAACACGCTGAAGGTGGCGGAGATCCTTCACCTGTTGGTTAACTTTGCCCAGTGTAAATGTTGACCACCGGGAGAAGGAATTCTTGGGGAGTAGTAACTGGATGCCAGGATTCCCGATATTTTTCGGTAAGGGAAAATTTCTCAACAAGAAATTAAAGCTTTGCGCCGAAGCAAGAGCTTCGGGCGAATTCGAAACCGTGCGCGAACTTGCCGAAGAAGCCTTGAAGGCAATCCCGGAATCGCAGGCGGAAAAGTACGTCAGCCAGAGGCGTACTCTACTCCTGGTCCTTGCCGAGGCTGCATTCCATGGTGGAGATTTCGATGTAGCCCGTGATGCATTATCGCAGGCAATTTCACTCTCGGAAGGCAACAGGGATTTCGTGTCGGTCCTGACCGATTTTGCCGATGAAATGGGCGAGGATGCCGTTCCACTGCTCAAGCAGGGAATCAAGGAAAGTGCGCAGGAAATAAAACTTCTCAAAGCCCTGGCACGTATTTACGAGGGCGCGAAAAGGGACGACACCGAAGCCGACAAGCTTTATAAACTTATACTGTCCAAGGATCCGGAATATCCCCCGGCTTTATTGGGCATCGCCCGCTCAGCTTTGCGCCTGAAACACTTCACAAAGGACATGCTGCCCCCTCTGCGCCTTGCATTCCGACATGCACCGAATGACAAAGACATACTCAAGGCACTATCCCTTACATACTCAGCGATGCCTCAGCCACCGGAAGAGTCGCTCGGTGTCCTGAAAACGGCATTCAAGGAATTCCCCGACGAACCATCCATCTTCAGCGGATTAACCAAGATATACGTCAAAACCCCGGGTTATGACGAGGAAAAAGTACATCACCTGAAAAGGGCGTTCTCCCAGACGGGAACGGATGAAATCGCCCAGGTGCTCCTGCCCTACCTGCTGAAATCACGTTCCCGGGACGAGATATCATTGAGGATATACGAGATGTCCTGGCGCGATCACGATCAGAAGTCCACGATGCTCTCATATCTCGCCGAGGCATACCAGGAAGAAAATCGCCGGGATGAATCGGCGGTCAAGGTTTATGAAGAGCTGTTCAATATTTTCCCGCATCTCACGGAGAGCACTGTTTTCTTAACTAATGTCTATGCCGATGATGGGGTTACCGACCGTACGGCCGAGATTGTTTATGAGCGCGCGTTCAAGGATGATCCGTCCAAGGTGTCGGCACAGGCGGTTAAACTCCTGAGCCGCTGCTATCTCAATGCGGGCCGCGAGGATGACCTCGCGAAGATGATCTTCGATCGTCAACTCAAGAACGACCCGGAAGATGTCAAGGTGATGATCGCCTTAGGCGAGATGGGTATGGAGAGGGAACATCTATCGGGGGAAGATGTCACCCTGCTTAAGTCGCTGTTCCATCACAAGGAAGTCCAGCGCAAGCTGACCGAGGATATCGGACAACGCCTTGGAGAGCATCTCGCCTTATCCGGTGCCGGTGACGCCGAAGCCATCGAAATATACGAATTCAATTATGCCGGCGGTGTGGCATCCGAAGCCGAGGAAAACCTGCTTGCCGCGCATTACGCGCGCAAGGGATTAGCCGCACCCAAATACAGGCGGCTTTTCGAGAAAGTTTACTCTCGGACCTCGGATAAGGACGTCCTCAAAGCGCTGACCGGTATTTATGTTGACCTGAAGGAAGTTGATGAACAGGCAATAGATATTTTCATCGCACATCTGAAGAAGCATCCAACGGATAAAAAGGTTCTCGGGCTTGTATGCCCATACCTGCTGAAGAAACGCGGTGACGACCCGGCGACATACCCGTTTATCGTTGAGGCATTAAAACTCGATCCCAAGCTTGAATTCATCGGGATGAAGAAGGGAAGTATCCTCAACGCCCTTATACAAATCGGCCGTCATTTTATTAAGGCCAGGCAGTTCACGATGGCTCTCGATCTCTTCAAAGCCGCATACACGCGTGAAGAACACGATATCATCCAGTACTTGCTCGGAATCAGTTACCTCGCCGGCGGCGATATAAATACTGCCGGGAATATATTCGATAACCTGCGTAAGAAGGATCCCGAGAACCCTCTCTATCTCTACCGCACAGCCGCCGTAATGATGGCCCAGGGGAATACGAAAAAAGCGCGGAGCATCCTCGAAATTCTGCAGGCCAAATATAACGGGCATCCGCTGGCGCTGCTACGTCTCGGTATGTTAGCTGAACTCGAAAACAAGGACGACGAAGCACTGGAGCATTACGGCAAGGCGCATTCGACAAATCCGGAGATTAACGCACTCGCCAAAGCCCGCAAGGGGATCGTCCTGTTGAGGCTCCAACGTTCCGATGAGGCAATAGAGACCCTCGAAGAAGCACGACGGGAACTTGGCAACGGGGAAGATATAGTCCGCGGACTGGCCGGGGCATACGCCTACAGGTTTCTCAGCTCGGTCGATGCGAACGACAATGATGCCGCCTGGCGGGCGGTGGACAGTATGCTCGGCCTCGGCTTGAAGGAAATTTCCTTCATCGAGATGGTCGGGCGGTTGGCATATCTCGTCAACCTTAAGCTGCTCATCAGTGGTAATGCGAAAAAAGCCCTTGACGGGGTAAAGACAATGCTTGGGACTATCCCCGAGCAGCCCGGTTCGCTCTACCTTGGAGGGTTGATCGAGCATTTCAACCGCCGATTCAAATCGGCACAGGAATATATTAACACCGCTCTCGATATGGGACGGCGTCTCGGGCCGTTCGACCCCCCGGTGCAATTACTCAGCGCCCTTAACCTCATTCGGCTCAAACGCTATTTTGAAGCCAACGAACATCTTGAATGGCTCTACGATCAACAGCACCGGCTTGAGGA
>CBDVBS010000125.1:0-9344 GCA_965372275.1 uncultured bacterium
GTAGAGCAACCGGCTGTTAACCGGTATGTTGGCGGTTCAAGTCCGTCCGCCGGAGTTTTTATATTTTAAAAACTGCCAATCCAGAAGTTACTTCCTGAGCTTCCTTGGCAGAACTAATCTGTTAGACAAGCTTCCCGTATCGCTTCTTTTAACAGGCGTGTTAATACTTCATCTTCGTATGTTATGCTCTTAGCGATCTTTTTCATCCGCGCTGAGAGGCGTCGAAAGCCCCAGATACAACGACGCTTGGTTTCCTCCCACCCTTCGCGTTGGTAGTACAAGGGCATATTGACTTCAAAATAAGAAATACCGTCTGCATCCTTAAGCAGATCGGAACGGGGGTCACCTCCAACCTCGTGAATTGCCACCAACCGGCAAGCATCGTCAGCAATAGGCTTGGCTATACCGCACTTGTCAAGGACCGCTCGCAGTATCTTTGCCCTGTTGCACGCATGAGCAGCTTTGAACGCATCATAATTACCGTAATCGGACCGATGTACTTTTCGTGTATTATCGGCACGGTCGATATCATGGGCAAGAGCAGCGATTTGCAACGCCTGGTCAACTTTCGGATTGAGCCTTAACAGCCACTCAAGGGTGTTTTTGGCGTGGGGGAGGTCTTCCGGCACATCAGAGCCTGCTATGATCGCCATGATCCTTTGTTTTGCACATTCAATCTTGTCCATGATCCCGACAGACGATAAGGCGGCGTATAGTTTCAATGTTCATCATGGCGGCGATTATAACCAGCGTCCAAAAAGGTTGGTTGAATATGGCCCCGAGGAATATCATGAAGACACGGACATCGCGGCCCACACGGAATCTATGGCTAATCCGGTCGTGCATGAGACCATCGTATTTATCAGCTGTGTAGCTCACCATAAAGGAACCGATAATCGCTAAAAAACCGGTAAATAGGATAAGGCTATCAGTCTTGCCCGCGTACGCGTGCCAGGTGAGGCCGAAAAGCAGGAAGGCGTCGCCATATCGGTCCAGTACCGAGTCGAACCACCCTCCGTATGTGCTGCTTTGGAACTTGAGCCGCGCTACTTCGCCATCGCAGCCATCAACCACCGAAGCGAACTGGGCTAAAATACCACCAACTAAAAGGGCTAAATAACCACCAAGTGCGAACAGCCCGGCAGCTAAAATGGAGCACAGGAATCCAAAAATGGATATTTGATTGGGGGTGATTCGGTAGTTCACCAATCGGCGAGACATCATTATTGATATCGGCCTGTTAAGGTAACGTGACACAGAACCGCCATGGGATTTGCGCCTTAAATTGGTTAAGAGTGCGTTCTCCGCCCGCCTGAAAGCCGCAGGATCATCTACATCGATCCAAAAGTAACCACTAATTTCGGCCGCATTGGCCCGGTCCTCGACGGCCAGGATCTGCACCCCTCCGGAGAGACTTGTATCGTCGTGCTCCTCTGCACAGCGTGCCAGCGCGCTGAAAATGCCTGGAGTGCACAAACAAACACCTGTGTCAAAGCCATTAAAGTCCGTCAAGCCCTTGCCGATGTTACGTATCTTCCCGCCTTCAGTCTTTACCCGGGTTACATCTTCCATGTCGATAAGGGAGTTGCGGGCATCTCGATCCACAGCGAGGCTGATTTCACCCTCGGCTAAAGGGAGCTTAATTAACTCACGGGCGATGGATGGCTCAAAGAGTGTATCCGCCATCAGTAGTAAAAAGGGTTCATGCAGGGATTCCCGCGCCTTGAGCACTGAAAGGCCGTTTTCTTTTTCCCAATCCTCGTTGACGATGTGGGTGATCCGAATCCCCAGACGGTCAGTCAAACCGTCCAGGAAGGCTCGAACCTGCTCCCCCTGATACCCAGTGACTATATAAAAGTCATCCACCCCAGCCTGTATGGCGGAGCGGATGACACGTTCGATTAAGGGTACCCCCAAGATGGGAGTGAGAGGTTTGCTATTACCCCTCCTGCGTAACCGGCTGCCTTTCCCGGCCGCGATAATGAGACACTTCATACTCTTCACCTATGTTACCGTGGATGAATTGCTCAACCATGTGAAAAGCCTCATCGTCGGTGAATTGGCGTGGTGGATGTTTGCAGAAATAGGCTGATGGCGCATGAAGAACACCACCCTGACCGCGGTTCAAAGCCAATTTTACACAGCGGATGGCGTCAATGACGACACCAGCCGAGTTGGGCGAATCCTCCACTGAAAGGCGAAGTTCCAGATTAAATGGTATCTCACCGAAGAGCGTACCCTCCATTCGAATAAAACAGACTTTATTGTCTTTTTGCCATGGTACGTAATCACTGGGGCCAACATGGATGTTTTCATCATCCAAACGTCTACTCACCACAGCTTGAACCGCCTCTGTCTTGGATATTTTCTTAGAGCGCAGGCGGCTGCGACTGAGCATGTTGAGGAAATCCGTGTTGCCACCGGTATTTAGTTGGTAGGTGCGCAATAGTTTAACGCCGCGCCTCTTTAACAAATCCACCAGCACACGGTGAGTGATGGTAGCACCGAACTGAGACTTGATGTCGTCACCGATGATGGGAATATTCCTCTCCTCGAAGCGCCTTGCCCACTCCGGATTGCTTGCGATAAACACCGGGATGTTGTTAACTAATGCGACGCCGGCCTCTAACACGCACTCGGCGTAAAACCGGGCAGCTTCTTCGGAACCGACGGGGAGATAGTTCACGAGGATTTCTGCACCTGATTCCTTGAGCACTTCGATAACTTCCTCTTTAGTCGGCTCTGGATCGCTTGCTAAGACGAAAGTGGATTTTTCGTCATAATCCTTCATGTGGGCCGCGAAGCCATCGAGAACTTTACCCATCAGGACGGTTACTCCGGACTGGGGGATATCGTCACAGAAAACCGTCGTGCAATTAGGCTTGGAAAAGATAGCCTGGTGTACATCCTTCCCAACCTTCCGCTTGTCGATATCGAATGCTGCAACGACCTCGATGTCTTCCGGCCTATACTCTCCGATCTTCCAGTGCATCAGGCCGATTACCTCTTGCGGGACTTTCCCCTTGTAATAGTGGATTCCCTGAATCAAGGAACTGGCGCAGTTCCCAATCCCCACAATTGCGATTTTGATTTTACTCACAGATTGATCATCTCCTAAAAATAAAGTGGCGCTAACAGAAAGGATGAAACTCTTTTCATCCATGCTCATTCTAAATCGCACCGTTGCTTGTAAATGGCTGGGACACCAGCCACTAAGTGGTGAATCCGATAAGTAGGTTACAAAAGCAAGGCGTGAAATTCAGGCTACCATTTAAGGCATATTAAGTCAATAAGAAATAGGATGCGCGGGAGCTTACCGTATGCTTATAATGGATTGCTGGGATATATCAATTCATCTGGAGGTTTAATTGTGCTTTCTGATATGATACAAGATAGCAGCTACCTTGCGACTCCTTAATGCCGTGGGTCGGAGACCCGCGGCACCCAGTTTGCTGCAAAAAGGGTTGATTTGCAGGATTGGTTTAAGAAGCAGTCATAATAATTGTTTACCGGAATTATTCGGTGTTTCGGTAACTTGTTGCCGAAACATGCCGCCTTTGATGTTAAACGACTCTTGCATCGTTACATATTTCATGGTATATTTCTCCGCCTCTCGGGGAAATAATGAGCCCCGATTGTCGAAAATATAGGGGGGGGTAAACAGGCAGCTTGATAATCCGGCGTAGCTCAATGGTAGAGCAACCGGCTGTTAACCGGTATGTTGGCGGTTCAAGTCCGTCCGCCGGAGCCAATATAAACACTCAATCCTCTGTCATAAACAGGGGATTTTTCATGAGTCAGGGGATTTTGTTCCGTTTTAGCGGTATATTCCATCTTTTCATATATTTCCAAACCGCTGTCCTGCTGAGTCCAATCCGGCGTGCTACTTCAGCTTTGTTCCAGTTGCATTCATCGAGCAGCTTCAGGAGTTCTTCTTTCTCAAGTTTAGGGTGAGCGCGTTGAGATTTATGCTGTGATACATAATTGTACTCGGATCTGCGGACTTCAACCGGAAGGTCGAACAGTTCTATTTCATCGCCACGGCACAGAACGAAAGCGTGTTCGATCGCATTTTCAAGCTCACGTACGTTACCCGGCCATTGATAGTCGAACAGCACACGCAATGCCTGCTCGGACACCCCGGTTATCACTTTCCCGGTCTGCCGATTAAACTTCTCGACAAAGTGGCTGACAAGCAGCGGGATATCTTCTTTCCGATTACGCAACGCAGGCAGGTTAATCGGGAAAACTTTCAGACGATAATAAAGGTCTTCGCGAAATTCACCCTTCCGCACCATCGCGAACAGATCCTGGTTTGTCGCGACAACAACACGTATATCGATTTTGCGGGGTTTTGATTCTCCGACACGCTCGATCTCGTGTTCCTGCAGCACGCGCAGGAGTTTCAGTTGAATGGCGTGACTGGTCTGGGATATCTCGTCGAGAAATATTGTGCCGCCGTCTGCCTCTTCGAATCGACCGATGCGGTCCTTTATGGCGCCGGTGAACGCACCTTTGACGTGACCGAACATTTCGCTTTCAAGTAACTGCTCAGGCAGGGCGGAGCAGTTCACCCTGATCATTGGTCCATCTTTACGAGTGCTGTTCCAGTGGATCGCCCCGGCTATAAGTTCCTTGCCCGTACCGCTCTCGCCCTGGATCAGGACCGTTGCGATACTGGCTGCCGCCATTTTTATTGCCTCGTATACTTCCTGCATCAAGGGACTTTTGCCTATGATATTACCGAAACGATGGGATTCCTTCAGCAGGCGTTTAGCATTATCGACGGCCCGATGTGCGCTTTTCAGTTCAGTAAGGTCGGTGACCGTCTCGACGGCCCCGATTATGTCGCCATCTTCCCCCTTTATGACTCGCGCGTTTCTCAACACCGGAACGTCGTGACCATCTTTATGGCGAAGCGAGGATTCAGCCGCGGTTACTTCTTGCTCTGAAAAGAGCTGACATTCATTGAGGATGTCAGGACAACATTCCCCGAAGCAACGGTCAAATACCATAAGCCGGCAGGTTTGTCCTATGGCTTCGCCACTGGCAAACCCCGTGATCTTTTCCATCGCCGGGTTCCATACCCTGATTATCCCATCGCGGTCGATCATGAATACGCCATCTGTTATTGCGTCGAGCAGCAGTTTGACGTTCAGGTGATCGCAGAAATTTCCCCTGGATTTTGTCATAAGATATCTTGAAGCAAATTATATCCTTTTTGTAAGTCTATAACGGAAATACCTCAAAATGCAACCTCAACCGTTACCGTTACCGTAACCGTAACCGTTACCATCGAGAAAGTAACGGATTGTGTGGGCGTTGGTTTGTTCATTTACAAAAAAGAGGGTTGACAAAACAAGAACTTTCCACTGCTGACGCGGTTTATATTCAGTCAGGCGGGAAAGTGGTCAGAAATCGTATTGTTGGAATACTTATTGCTGTAATGAAGTATTCCCGGATGCGTATGTATGAACCGGGTAATATATCAAGGAGGAAAAGGAAAATGGCAGAAACAATTTTTACGGATGCAAATTTCGAGACGGAGATTGCGAGTGGGGTCACAATGGTGGATTTCTGGGCTCCGTGGTGCGCGCCTTGTTTGATGCAGGGGCCGACAGTGGAACGTCTTGCTGAGAAGTATGAGGGTAAAGCGAAGATAGGCAAGATGAACGTTGATGAAAACCGTGGTGTTCCTGAGCGATTCGGTATCAGGGGTATACCAACCTTGCTTATCTTTAAAGACGGCAAGCAAGTTGAGCAGTTCGTTGGTGTACAGCAGGAGCGGACCCTGGTATCTGCACTTGATAACCAGATTTCCTGATCGTATGTCCAGTCGTTTACGGGATAACTATGTGTGAAAAGGAGCACAAGGTAGTGGAAAAAGCTTTTGATATACTTGTTATAGGAGGCGGTCCCGGTGGGATCAGCCTTAGTAGGATTATCAACGGGCGTAAGGAAGTCGGAGTAATCAGACCGGAAGATCACAGTATGATCTACTGTGCGATGCCGTATGTTATTGAGCAGATCATACCGAGAGAAAAATCGCTGAAGAAGGATGCCTTAGTGACGGAATCAGGCGCTGAACTGATACGTGACAGGGCAGTGAAGACGGACTTCGATTCTAACACCGTTTACACTGCGAATGGTGATATATACCACTACAACAAACTGATCATTGCAACCGGTGCGATCCCGGTATTGCCGCCTGTTGAGGGTATCGGGAAGAAAGGCGTCAGCACTTTTAAAACCTCGGATGACATGGATATCATCCTCGGTGCGGTAGATGCCGGCGTGGAGATAGCAGTTGTCATCGGCGCGGGAGCAATCGGTGTTGAGTTGGCTCAAGCGTTCGCAAGCCGGGATCTTGAAATACACCTGGTTGATACTGCCGGCACAATACTTCCGAATCTTGTCGATTCCGACATGGTGAAAGATGTTACTTCGGAACTTGAACAAAAAGGAATACATCTTCACCTTGGTCGAAAAGTATTGGCCGTCGAAGGAAATGGTGTTGCGGAAGCAGTACGGCTTGACGATAATACCGTACTGCAATTGACCGGGCTTGACTTCCGTGCTGAAGGTAATAAACCCGCAGGCGGATTGGTGCTATTCGCTATCGGTATGCGTCCGGATGTGGACCTCTTCAGGGACACGAAGTTGGATATCGGACGGGACGGGATCATCGTGAACGACAGGATGGAGACCAACATCCGGGATGTCTACGCAATCGGCGACTGTGTGCAATTTGTAAGTGGGATAACCGGTGAAGTGATCGGCGGTAAACTGGCCACCAACGCTATACCAATGGCCAAGCTGCTGGCAAGAAACCTTATGGGTGATGACCGCTCGTATCCCGGTTACTTCAACGGGGCCGCCACGAAAGTTGGAGATCTTTACATCGGCGGAACAGGGTTTTCACAAACGGCTGCGGAGCGGGCTGGAATTCCGGTGATTGCAGCTTATGCGGGATTAACCACGAAGTTCCCGATGATGCCGGATTCAAAACCCGTAAAAGTCAAGCTGGTAGTTAACCTGGAAAACCACAGGCTTGTCGGGGGCCAGGTCGTCAGTGGCGAGCCGGTAACTGATAAGATCGATCTTCTCACTTTTGCTATCCAGAAACATGCAACAGTGGAAGATCTTGCCGCTCTGAGCTATTCGTCCCAACCATACCAGGCATTCTTCCCGGCCAACAATCATGTAGTGCAGGCCGCTGAAAACATCATTAGTCAGTTTAAGGGAGGTTGAGCGGATCAGGATTTGACTTGCTATCGTGGGTGGTTTCACATACCGGTTGCGGAAGTTATCCTAATTGTTTACCGGAATAATTATTCAAAATGGCCCATAAGTACTTGACATTAACTGTTAATGATGTAATAGTAACAGAACCTAATAGCAATTGCGGTGATTTATGGTTGAAAGTACTTTGTTAAGGGACACAAAACAACGCAGGGCGATACTGGAAGAACTTCGAAGTGTGAAAACACACCCAACGGCTGATGAAATCTACGATATGGTCAGGAAGAAGATTCCGCGAATAAGCCTTGGCACAGTCTATCGCAACCTCGATATCCTGTCAGAGAACGGGATGATACAGCGGTTGGAACAGGGGGCCGGCTGCTATCGTTTCGACGGCGCCGCGCATAATCATTATCATATCAAGTGCGTCGATTGCGGCCGGATCGATGATGTGACCGACAGTGCAATGGATGAAATTGAAGATATTATCCGCGGGAAAACAGATTTCACGATCATCTCGCACCGGCTTGAATATGTTGGGATCTGCCCGGTATGCCGGAAGGCTCGGGACAAGAAGTTGTCTTAGGCCAATTCTCCATAAGAAAGACTAATTGAATCGGGTGCCGCACACTTCACCCATGCGTATGCATTAGGAAAATGGGGACAGTCACCTATTTTATGAAAATATATTTGACTATGGAAAAGTACATAGGAAATAAAATAGGTGACTGTCCCTATTTTCCAAGTATCTATTCGGATTGCTGATTTTCCGTGAAAACAATCCACGGTTGCTATAGAATGTAGGGCATTATTCTATCCCGCAAGGATGGGGATGATGGAAGCAGGCGGAGAAAAAAATGCGATCATCGTAGGCGTGGAATTTCGCGATACACGTGAGAAGGGTGATGACAGTTTCGCGGAACTGCCGCTGCTTGTTGCGTCTCTTGGATTGAAGGTTGCGGGAGATGTCTTCGCGCGTCCGCGCCGCCCAAATCTGCGAACACTCGTCGGTGAACAGGTTGTCAACGATATAAAATATCTCATCAGCACAACAGGTGCGCAAACGGTTGTGTTCAACGAGGAGCTTAAGGGACGTCAACGCAACAACCTCGAAGGGGAACTCGAAGTTGAAGTGGTTGACCGCACGGAAGTCATCCTGCAGATATTCGCCGACCGTGCCACGTCACGTGAAGGCAAAATCCAGGTGGAACTCGCCCAGCTTCTCTACTCGCTGCCACGATTGCGTGGCAGGGGAGGAGAGGAACTCAGCGCGCTCGGAGGCGGGATAGGAACACGCGGTCCCGGTGAAACGAAACTTGAAACCGACGCGCGTGTCATACGTGACCGCATTGCCATGCTGAAGGGTAAGATACGGCAGTTAAGCGTGACGCGCGGCACGCAGCGCAAGCAGCGCATGTCCCGCAACATGCCCCTGTGGTCGCTGATAGGTTATACGAACAGCGGCAAGACCACGCTTCTCAATGCCCTGACTGGCGCGAAGGGTTATGCCGACGACAGGTTGTTCGCGACACTTGATCCGCTTACACGCAAGGGATTCAATCCCGCCACCGCCAAGCAGTTTCTCATAACCGATACCGTTGGATTTATCCAGCGTCTCCCGACACAACTCATCGCCGCGTTTCAAGCCACTCTCGAGGAAGTCAGGTATGCCGATTTTCATCTGCTTGTTCTTGATGCCTGTGATGAAAACCTGGATGTGAAATTGGATGTCGTTTTAGACGCACTGCAGGAAATTGAAGCGGGTGACATACCGCATATCGTGGTTTACAACAAGATAGACAAGCGGGAGTATTTGCCGAGGACGTATACCCGCGACGAGGTTTTCATCAGCGCGTTGAAGAGAGAGGGTTTCGACGAGTTGTACAAGAAGATGAAGGAATTAGAGGATACTCATTCGGTTAAGAGGGATGTGAGATGATGGGATTCAATCATCTGATTTAAGACCAATCCCATTTTAAAAGTATTCTTTCCGTCAGACGGGTGCCGCACATTTTACCTTAACATTGCATCTATTATTCTGTCTCAGGTCTGGGTGCCGCCTACAAACGAGTCTTCGAAGTTTGTAGGTGAATATGGTAACG
>CBDVBS010000126.1:0-9283 GCA_965372275.1 uncultured bacterium
GAAGCCATCCCAGATATCCCAGCGCAGAGAATCCGTAACCGGGTCAATCACCAGCTGCCCGGCATGCGAGTCGGAGAACAGCGAATATTGCTTCTGCGAACTCGATGATTTCGAGGGCGGCACCGAGGCGGGAGGCGGAACATGGATTAACCGCTCCTTCAACCCGGCAATACAATTCCAAAACTCTACGGGACCGTGGACTGTTCACGACGATGATGGATGTTTCGCCGCCCAGGAAATCCGTTTGGGGCGGACATACGGAACGCCAGACGCACCTGTTTCACATTGGATATGTGTCATCAGCCCGGAATTGCCCGATATCACAAATAGCGAGGAAGCAAGATTCGAATTCAACACGCATTACAAACGCATCCCGGATACTCCTTTAACCCCTTACGGCAACTCCGGGGAAGTGCGCGTTGTGGGATGCTGCACTACTCCACCTTCAACTCCCTCGATAGCCATCGACTTCGATATAAGCGGGCCGGATACCGATAACTGGCTTGAGGGGTTCCACTATGACTGGCCCACAGTGCCTTGGTTCACGGCTAACGAAGTAATTTACGATATATATGGGGCTCCTTCATCATACAACACAACTCTTGGCAAAGTATACTGGTACAGCCCGTTAGTGGAATATACCAACTATGCCGCCTGGACTTTCTATGAGTCCTTTGAAACCCTGGAGGGATATTCCGATGGCAGGCGTTACGTTGGTATCGGGTATGCCAAGGAATACCTGAGCGGGGCTGACTGCTACAACGATGTCGCATACGACGATTTTGCCGTGATTCTTTATTAACAGGTGTTTGAAATGTATTTAATCCGGTTCGGCATTATCGGCATCCTGATTATGCTTGTAGCATCCACGGGATGTTCCAATATGACCGCGGATCCATCGGTTCCCGAACCCGGTTCATCGGGAGTAATCCATGCGACGCAGGCTGCCCCTCATCAACTTTGGGGGATGTATCAATTCACATGCAGCCCCGCCGCTGGAACCGTTGATATTACCACGCTTCGATATGCCGGAATGCATCTCAATGTAATCAGCATGTTGGAGAATCCACCGCTCGTATATCTCACCCTCGAATCACCGCCTCAGTTCACAGGTGATAATCTCGAGGTCGATATCGGACTTAGGCACCCCCTGTTGGGGAACGATTATTTTACCGGATTCGATGTGTGCGGGATTTTCATAAGCAACGGCACAGTGAACGGGTTGTTCGATCCCGCGCTGGTTTATGCAGCCGAAGATGAGACGCGTCTGATCAATACCGATGGCCTGACTCGCTGGTGGAACCCGGTCGAGTTCCCATTCAATCCATCGGCACCCATGCAGGGCTACTACGATGGTGCCCTCGGCACGCCGGATTCGATCGCCGATTATTCAGCCACATTGAACGGCTACAAATATTTCGCGGACGGTCTCGGTCCCGATGACGACCTCGATACACTCGATCCGTCAGGCCGGGGAGTGTTTTCTGCCGGGCAGAAAAATATCCGGCACTACTTCATCCACCTCGGCGGCGGTTTAACATTCAACTACGCCGTCGACGCCTGCTGGGCAATACCCGATACGGGTGTCCCGCCGATTGAAGTACCCGATGACTTCCCGCCCGCCGCAAACAGGCCGGAAGCCTGGTTCATCCACGTCGATGAGATGGAGAACACGCTCTTCTACGATGAAAATTTGAGCATCGGTGGCGGTACATTCTCCATTGAGATCGATGTTTATGACCACTTCAATGCGGATATGAATACGGTAAGAGCCGAATCAGTCGCCGGACTTGGAGCCGTTACCACGTCTGAACCAATCGACTCGGGCAACGGGTATTCAACATATGCTCTCGAACTTACCGGTGAAAGCCTCACTCAGAACGGCTGGATAGAAACGCTCATATCAGTCGAATCCGAAGTTAGTGACTACAACGGTAAGCTCCCCGGTGAACCGGTTACGGCATATTTCCTTGAATGGTCTTATGTGCAGGAAAATATCCCGGGGGACTACGAGCTGGTTTTCCCCGACCCACCGGTAACACTCAGCGATTCATCGTGGTTCAACTCCGACAACGAATGGCCCCGCGTGATAGAGAATGGCCATCATTGGATTATCGTCGGCTGGCAGCAGAACCCGCCTGATAACGGCGATGTGCGCCCTGTTGACATAGTTTCGTATGACAAGGGTGAGACATGGGACCCCATGGATACATCCATATCTTCCGGCGGTGAGCTTAAGCAGACAAAGATGGCGCTCGACTCATCCGGGTTCGCCTACCAGGCCTGCCTGCATTACGATTCGGACGGCCTGCCGGCAAGCACGCCATACCTTGTGCGCTGCCCACCCTATGGTGATGGATATTGGGGATGGAGCATGGGTATCGCGGATAGATCCCTTGAGATTATTTTTACTCATGACGGTTATCCTCTCTACTTCCTCGATAACGGCGGCAAGATAACACTCAAGAAGGGCAAAGTCGCCGACACATGTTTCGGCACAGCCCCCAACAGCACATCGTGGCACAGTCTCACAGTTCATGATGTCGCTCCATCGACTGCACTTCTCTCATATGGCTCTTCGATTGTGCGGGATGATACGGGCGCCATACATCTTGCATACATGGATAACTCCGGTGTAACTAAGATATGGACCGTCAGCAACCTCGACGGAACAGGCCTGAACTGGTCGGAACCGTTTGAAGTGGGGTTCGGCGCGGGCGGTGTCGTTACAGTCCATGATCCGGCGATGGCATACGATGATTATGGCGGGCTCCATTTGGTTTACATCATTGAATTCGCCGAAGTGATCCCGATGCGGCGAATCATCCATGAATACTCACCCTCGGGCACGCCCGAACTGCTGGGTGGTTTCGAGGACGCAACGGGGACATTCACATTCATGCAATTTCCATCGGTCGATGCCGCGATGCTCCCTATCGGCCTGACGCCTGTCGTTGCGGCGGGTACCGGTGAAGCTATTGGAACGCTCAAAGATGTACAAGTGGCATGGAAACATCCTGTAACGGGTGTATGGAGCGATGAGATACAGGTTGATATGGGCGGTGATGCCCAGGCTCCGTCGATGTGCGTCGATTCATCGAATTATGTCCACGTCGTCTGGTATGAGCAGAACGACATCTGGCAAAACCAGGTCATGTACCGCCGCGGCGAATTTGTACTCCAGTAGAAATATATAAAATCCCCCGGGTGTCCGGGGGATTCTGTTATGCAAGCAAAATGCGTCTATTCAAATTCTTCCTTGAATTCCGCGGGCTTCTGCTGTTTATCCATTATCTTGGGTATTTGAGCATACGAAATCGGATAAATCGATTCCGGCGCTTTACGTAGTGCGGAGACGAAATAGAGATCTTCGAATGACTCCTTACCTGTAAAGACGGTCATCTCGATCGCGTAAGCCGGCTGGATGAAACTTGCCGAACGATCATAATAAACAAGTCTGACATTGTTTATTAAGATCTTGTCGCAGTTCCCCCAGACCGTGGGAAGGGTCCTGTTGATAAGGTTTCTCACCTCATCGGGTTTGAAGTTGGGCGACAGTTTAAAGATCTCGCGATGAGTCGGGTCAAGTTTGATCGCAGGCACCCATGGGGTTGTCTTCTCTCCGGGCTTAATCTGGAATTTACCCGGGTCAAGCACGCGAATTCCAGGTTTCAGCGGCTGCAACTGGAGCAGTTTTAATTTTACCGGGCTCCACTTCTTGTTGAGAGTGACGATCGCTCCCTGGTGACCGACCTGGACGATGAGTTTACTACCCCCGCCCATAACCGGAATACCATTCAGTTCCCTACCGAAGTGGAAAGTGATGAGTTTCTGCGATATCTCGGAGAGTTCGCCATTTTCCAAATCCTGTGCGAACAAACCACCGACATGCAGCAACTGACCATTCGTTGAGAAGTCCGCTGGAAGAAGCTCCATTTCCCTGATGAAATTCATGGCGAGCTCCTGGCCCTGCCCCTGATCGGGGAGGGTTACTTTCTTCATTGAGGCGAATTCCGTCATCCTGTTGGAGAACGAGATGTTCCCATTGAAGGCATCCTGAATAATGAGGGATGATGGGTCGCCCTTGTCGATCCACGCCATAATCTTATCATCCGCACCGATGTCATTTTCCCCGATCTTAATGTTCTTGCCGGTGACTTTCTTGAGAACCTTGTTGGAAAAACCAAAGAACTCGGAGCGGCCTAAGACTTTGTGACTCAGTTCAAAGGATGTAAGTTTATCGGAATCTTCAATCTTGATATCCTTGCCCCATTCGATCTTCGGGCCGGATATCCTCTGAGCCGTACCTAACTGAGGCGTAACACTCAGGATGAAGGCTACGGCGGTAAAGAGAATGATGCATTGCCATAATTTTGTCTGTTTCATTTTTTTCCTCCTTCCTTTCAAGTGTTAATTCTGCCAGTAAATACGAAGCCAATGCTCGTTTTCCGGCGGGTCTTCGCTATAACGATAAATGGTGTCTCCATCGCTGCGGGGAGACATTACCGCTGATGCATAGCCGGGATAGGTTCCCCCACCCGACATTGCGCGCTGGTCGTTGACCGCACCGAACCATGCCTGCCAAACCGGCTGGCCAATCTTGAGTCGCAGGCCGAAGATAGAGCTGACCGAGTTACCTGAGTTGCTGTTCGTGCGGTAACCACAAGCCTGGTGTAAGCCCTGGAATATCCCCTGGTCGGAACCATGCCGCCACCACTTCGAATACCAGTCAGCGGTATCGGGCGGTGCCGTGATCACCTTGCAGGACTGGAATATTATGAATTCCAGGTCGCCACCATTTGCCAGGTCACCATAACCCGGGGCATCATCAAGGAAAACCCTCTCATCGGGCCATGGTGCATGCCGCATCCCGATCAGCCAGTTGTTGCCATGACCGGAATAGTAGGCTAAGTCCATGTAGTCCACGCGCATGTGGTGATAGACATCATCAAACTGGAAAGTCTCACACCAGTAATACTGGTCACGCGACCAGTTCATACCCCACGCGGCTTCCCATGGGTTCACTCCGTCATCAAACTGGGAAATAAAATTCCACACATTGTCCACGAAGCGCCCCTCGGTTGCATCGCCTTCATAGACATAACCGCCGATCTGGCGGTACGCCGCGGAGCTGGCCACCTGTAGAAAAACAAACAGGAACAGGACCAGCACGATTGTTGTAAATTTGATACGCAAGTCCAAAACCTCCTTTAAAGGTATTTAAATTTTTCCATCTTAACCTGGGGGGCCTCCCCCTGATACGCTAGGGGAAAATGCCCAAGCTCTTAATCAATTTTAATCTACATGCACTCTTAATGCCACAGAAATTATTCCCACTGCTTTAACTCTCGTTGTGTCCTGATAGGATATATTAGTAAGGAGCATCGATAAAGCCGCATCAATTCCCGCACATCGCGATAAGAATCTCTCGAATATCAACAGAAATATTAATGCCGGCATGCGAATTTGTGTCACGGCGAGTTATTATTTAACTTGGATATCCGTCAATAAACATCAAACACGGGTGTGAACGCATCTAATCGAGCCTTCCGATGATGTTCGCTACTCAGGACAGTAATCCGGTCTGCCACGTACTTTTTATTTCTTTTGAGCAGCCCCCAATTTCCCTTCCGCCATCAGGTGATTCTCGGTATATTTGCCACACTTGTCGCCCCATACCGCGAGGATGTTGCCCTCACGCGTGGCGCAGATTATCTGGCAGAAATTTGCGCAGTCATCACATCGGAACGTTCTCGACGCGAATTCAACATCCGTAAGCTCGAAACCGTAGAATGTGGTCTTACGTGCGGCACCCTCGGTCTGGCGTTTTGCGAGCATCGCCGCGCCGATGGCACCCATTATTGTATTATGCTCGGGGATCGTCGGCACAAACCCGATTTTACGCCTGAAGGCTTCAACTACTCCGATGTTCTCACTCACTCCGCCCTGGAATACGACCGGTTCGAGGATCTCTTTGCCTTTCCCGACGTTGTTGAGGTAGTTCCGCACAAGTGAATCACACAGCCCGGCGAGTACATCCTCCATCGGTAATCCTACCTGCAGAGCGTGCACGAAATCACTTTCGGCGAACACCGCGCAACGCCCCGCGATTTCCGCGGGATTCTCCGATTTCATGGCGATCGGACCGAATTCAGAGATATCAATATTTATACGCTTGGCGATGTTGTCGATGAAGCTGCCGGTACCGGCGGCGCATACGGTGTTCATCGCGAAGTCGATAGGGATGCCTTCCCGAAGGATGATTATCTTCGAATCCTGTCCGCCGATTTCAAAGATGGTCTTAACATCCTGTCCTACAAGCTCGATCGTCGCAACAGCATGAGCGGTTATTTCATCCTTGATAATATCCGCGCCGACCATGATGCCCGAAAGTTGACGCCCCGAACCGGTGGTGCCTACTCCGCCGATCTGTTCCGTTTTGATCTCGGGAATTTCTTCCTTGATCTTCTTGAGGCCGTCCTTGACCGCCTGTATGGGACGCCCTTCGGTGCGGATATAAACACCTGCCACAACCTCGTTCTTCTCATCGATGAGCACGAGATTGGTGGATATCGAACCTACATCAACTCCGAGGTAATATTTCTGATCCATAACTTCCTTTTCCCTGAAAAAAGTACAACCAGTTTAGCCCTCTATTCCTTATCTGCCAACCCCGGAATGGGATGTTTTTTTCGCCATTTCTCAATCTGCTCGAATTTGATGACCGGACGGTAGCCGAGAGCATTGACATGACGCCAGATTTTGGAGATTGTTCGGCCATCGTAATTCATGCTTTCCATCTTGCTGACCATCTGCTGGGACACGCCTAACCTTCCCGCGAGTTCTTTTTGAGATAACCCGGCCTTGTCGCGCAATTCTATCAGTGCCCGAACAACAGCGAACGATGCTTCAAACAACTCATGCGATTCCCTTGCATCTTCGCTTTGACCGACCAGCTCAGCTATTTTGGCATCAAGGTCCACATAATGGTATGGTGGGATTTCCTTCTTCCTCTTACCTTCTGAGCCTTTTGAGATAGTCTTTAAACCGTTTTTGTGCGAGCTTGATTTCATGCTCTTCCCTCCTTCTTTTCTTGATGAAACCATGAAGAATTACTATCTCCCCGGCAACAACGACATAGACAATCCTTTAATTCTTCCTTGAGAGTTTCATACGTAACTCCCATAGCTTTCCCCTTAGAGGTTTTATATCCAGTCCGCGTGTATCGGGGAATATCCTGCGTAAAACGGAAAGTTGCTCATATATTGCCAATGCAACTTCACTCGGTTCCCCGTCTATAAATCCCTCGACCGGTTTTCTCCCCCTCTCCGTCTGGTAGAACTTAAGAGACAACAAATGCCAACCTCCACATCATACAACCATATGGTTGTATCGTCAAGCAGGCAAAAAAGAAGCCCACATGATATAGGCGCCGGATTTGCTGAAAACCTTACACTTTGGGGAAAATTAAACCTTCGCCCCGACCATTCCTCGTTTCTTGACGTCCCACATACGTGCGACGAAACTCTCGACACGTGTCTGGAAGCCCGCTTCGGCGGTATGCTCATCGAAGATGAAGCTGTAGAAAGGAATATCCATTTCGCGTGCAACTATTGGCAGTACATCCTTTGCGGTAACCTCGGGCATACACGTGAAAGGCATCACCTGGATAACCCCATCCATTTCACGCTCCTTGGCGATAACGACATAACCGACCGTCTCGATACCTTCCCCGCCGAAGGGAGTCTTGAGCCACGGCTCGGCTTTCTCGATTGCTTTCTGGAATTGGAACTTCTCGCCTTTCTCCCGGAACAGGGACGGCAAGATACGTTCCTGCAGCCATTCGGTTGCCGATGAGGATCGATGGCATACACAATCAAGCTCACCTAACCTCCGGGTTATTTCCATATTCGAATACGGTTCGAGCAGAACGAATATCTCACCCGTGAGGAGTACATTGAGGACAGGTTTCTCGGGATCAACCGGGACCTCCGCATTTACCTGCTCGGCGAAATCCACTCTTGCCTTATCGATCGCGTCGTAACCATCGCAATCGTTTATACGGTGGACGAATTTCTTGTACAGCTTGTCAAGCTGCCTGCCGCTTTTCTGGTACGGGCGCCGTTTGAGAACGAATTCCTCTTCCGCCCAGTCGACGGCTTCAAGTTTTGCGGCGGCGTATTTTATTCCAGGGACAACCTTCTTCGGTTTGTAACTGGTAATCTTCATAAGTTGCCAGAAGAACTGGATTATCCTTCCCGCCGGAGGCTCCACAATGACAAACTGTGGATTGTAACCAAGCCGCTTCAGGATCAGTTCGGCGGTGACGCCGTATAATCCGAAACGGCAAGGTCCTATCCCACCGGCCATGAAGATTGTATCGGCGCCTATATCCAGGGCCTCGATGAAACTGCCCAGGACATACTTGAAAGGTACGCACATCTCCTCGGGTGCGTGGGTGCTTCCAAGCGTGATGGTACGCTGCGTGATGGGCGGGGGAACAATAACCTCTTGCCCGAATTCCTCGAACATGCATTTCGTTGCTACCCATAGGTTGCCCATATGGGGAAAGGTTATCTTGCCTAAGGAACTCACAGAAGCTGCCCCCGCTTCCACTTGATGAGATTCACGAACGCTTCAAGTCGAGTCGAAATTCCCGCTTCCGCGGTATGCTCATCGAAGGCCAGGTGAAGCAGCGGCATCTTATGCTCGGACGCGCGGTGCGTTATGAATTCCCCGGTAACCGCATTCGTCCCGCAGGAAAACGAAGATACATTGATAACACCATCAACTTTGCCTGTCTGTATCATGAAAAATGCCGCGCCCATCAACTTGCGTTCATGCTCCCAGAATGGGATTTTCCGTACGGTCTTGTCGTAGCGGCGGATGATCTTATCGGGGATCATTTCATTAGTGATGATATACGCGCCCATCTCCCTCAGTTTCCTGATGAACTGGAGGCTGGTATATGGATCATGCAGGATATACGGATGTCCGACAACGCCGATGCATAGCTGGTTGCCGGCAGGACGATTTTTCGTCGCCTCGGCATTATTGAAGAGGATGTCGAAGGCTTCAGGCATGGTATTCTGCTGGTAAAGGAGCTTCGCAAAGCGGGTTTGGACTTCCTTAGCAGCTCTGAAAGCTTTCTTGATGGCTTTTTTATCCTCGGTGATGATCACCGCTGCTTCGGCGAGGGCATCCTCAAGGCCTTTCTTGTTCCTACGATAATCAACCCACGGACTGAGAATGGGGGTTTTGAGATTCAGTCGCATTACGTCGG
>CBDVBS010000127.1:0-9234 GCA_965372275.1 uncultured bacterium
CAATCAACTGCGATTTTTCAATTTCGTGCTCCGAGATCGCCGGCATGTACGATTTGGAAGTGACCAACAATGGCGGGAAATCTTCAAGACTTTCAAAAGCGTTTGAAGTCTATTGCCCCATAGTCAATGTCGGCGCGATTATTCCGGAAACGTGTGATGTGGGAACCGATCTGGCCGGAGTCATCATCACCGGGAACAACTTCATCTGCGATGCCGCCAATGTCACTCTCAAGAAAGATGGGGCACCGGATTTAGTTGCGACGAATATCGTCATCGTGGATTCAACCACGCTGACGTGCGATATACCGCTCCCCTTAGACACCATTCCCGGGCTCTATAATGTGGAAGTAACGAACCTCTGTGGAGAAACCGGTGTTGGAACGGGCCTGTTCGACGTTGTATGTCTTCCCCCCACAATATTGGGATTATCCGTTCCCGCTACCAATGCCGGAACCACGGTCACAGGCATTGTGATTACAGGTACGAGGATCAAGGGACCCAGCGCGCTGGTCAAGTTCAAAAAAACCGGCGCGCCTGATATTGACGCGTCGAACATACAGGTGGTCGATTCTACAACCATCAATTGTGATATCACCATCCCGATAGATGCACCGATCGGAATATATAATGTAGAAGTAACAAACGGGTGCGGCACCCTTGGAACCGGCATAGGCCTCTTCGAAGTAATCTGCCCCACACCGATCATCACCAGTATTGACCCGGACAAATGGGCCTCTTATCCCTACGCTCCCCTGAATAGCGCCGTCATCACGGGGGAGAAATTCATGGCAGGCGGAGGACCGTCCTCGATCTATCTCGATAACGGCAGCGTGCAGATTTATGCCAACAATATAGTCCTCATTAATAATTCCATCATCACTTGCGGTTTCTCATTCGGTTCATACCCCTGGGAAGAGGACACATATGACCTGGTGGTTGTTACAAGCGAGTCGGGAACCGGCGCAAATCTGTTCACTACTTACGACAACCTCCTCTTCAGCCAGGATTTCGCAGACGGTGACGGGGGATGCAGCGGCACCGGCACGCACGGCGGTTACTGCTACACGGGTGCGTATTGGGATACCTATAGCCCGTCGGGTGAACCGTACCCGATAAGCATGTATTCCGCATTCATGACCCCCGAATTCGATGTACCAGCCGTTGCGTTGGACGTACACTTCCAGATGGTTCACTCGATCGACACCGATATCCTCGAGGGCGCCATAGCCGGCTGGACCAACAATGACGGAATCACATTTTTTGGCGATAGATGCGACTCGACCGACCGATGGTACTGGGAAATGTGGCAGAATTACAACGGAGATGATTTCTTCAGCCCGGTCTTCGAGGGTATGGGGATACATATCGACTGCTTCGATCCCGTCGGCTGGAGCAACCGCTATTGGCTTGGTCATTTTGGTGATGTGGGCGGCTCGGTCTTGTCGAAATTCCATTGCACGAGCACCGCCAACCTCATCGGCATGAGCAACGCACGGTTCATGGTCGTATTCCTTTCGGATGCGTATGTGGAAAGCAAACGCGGCCAGGAAATATCCGAGTTGATAATCTGGTATGACCCGCCGTCTTAGACCAATCCCACTAAGCAAGCATTAATAATGATCGCGTACTGCACCCTTCAGGTTGCATGAAGCCCTGATTATAAGACCATTACCGCACACTAAACCCCAACGTTGTATAAATTATGAGTACTGGGTGGCACGGTTTGCCCGAGTCTTCGAGGGCTAACCGTGGTCTTGTTACTTGATGTGTCGGATACCACGGTCAGACTCGAAGACTCGTCAGACCGTGCCACCCGGATATCATAATTCCTGATGCCATGATTTTATCCTGGACTTCACTAACGGTGATATTCAGTGGAAAGGTAGTAATTCCACCCTGACCAGTTGGATGACGCTATCAATGCACTTTACAGGTCTCCCGTCAATAATCAGTGTTGGTTTTTATGCAACGTTGGGGTGAAGTGCGCGGCACCCAGTCTTAATACACTTATGAGACAGCCCACTTACCAGTCCGGCGGAGGCGTGAATTTGAAGAAGCGCGAATAGTTATTATCCGGACTCGCCCACAATGTTCCATCAACCTGCAGGTCACCGTTACATAACCCCCATGAGAATCCCGGAAGCGTGTAGTTCCTCTTCTCATCAAGAGTACCCGAATACCGCACAATCCATGCCGCTGTATCGGAATAGCCATACGGCGAGCCATATACGACAACCCTGCAACCTGGTGAATCGAAGTCAACATTGAGCCCGAGTCCTATGTCCGCCACATTTGGCGAACCGAATACCTCACCATCATAGGTTACCAGGACTCCGGTATCCGCGTTCACCGCGTACAATGCCCCGCTGCCGGGAGAACCATGGTCATTATAAAGCAGCAAGAGCGCGTTGATGGCCGGATCATACGCCATCTTCTGCACCCACGCGCCATGATCGGCCCCGGGTAATGAGACTGCCGGGTCAATCTGAAATAGGGTAGTGACAGCATAATTGCTTGCCTTACTGTGAAGCCAGAAATACATAACACCATAACTCACATTCATTACAACGAAATCACCGTTTGGTTTGAGGCAGCATCGCCATACGCCGAACGTGCTGTATGGAAGCGTCTGGTGGTTCACAAATGCGCTTCCGTTCCAGTCGACCCTTCTGAAACCCGACGTGGGAACATCTCCATTGTTCGGATGGTAGATGATCCTGTCGATACCCGGTTCCGAAACCGAGTCGATCCACATGGCTTCGGGGTTGTTGGTGTACATCGGGTAACCAGTGTCATATTCCGCAACCGTCCCTCCAAGCGGGTTTGATGCGTTGAACACGAAAATGGTGCCGCCGTTATTCCCGACGGACGGGTTGTAATAATTCCTGGTGAACAGGCGTTGTGTCGGGTCCTGTTTCGAGCAGAAAACCCCGGCATGAGTATAGGTATCCTGAATATTAAAGTAATTCTGGGCTAACGAAAAACCTGTCGCCCCGAAATCACATGCACCTTCGAGAATGGTGAAATAATCATCGCTGCTGTCCTCCAATGCCCCGTCGGACTCCACCACTTTCACCTTCACCGTTGTTGACGGGTCATTCGGAACATACCAGTCGTATGTGCCGGTGTTCGCGTAGTCGGTAGCGATCTCATTGGAATCCGAAACGAAATTATCCTTCGAATAATAAATGTCGACAAAATCAACACTCGCCGGTGAAACCCATGTGATGTTTTCATGCGAGTAACTATCCCATTCTTCGCCGCCGTTCGGTTGAGTCACGATAAATCCCGTGGTCGAAACATCGGCGGTATGGATGAAATACGCTGTGACATTCTCGCCCGGAAGAAGTCCGCCGTAATCCTCGGCTTCGCATTCGACCCCGACGAGGATATCGATGGAACCCTCACCGGGCGCGGCATCGGTGACATCGAGCTGATATGTGCTATATCCCTCACCGCCGCCGGATGCCATTGCCGATGAAACGGGAAGGAAATTACCGGGGGATTCGAGCGTTACCGAATTCAGATCGGCGTCGAAGTGATCCCATACATCGATGAGAAGACTTAACCCTCCCCCCGATGCCGAACCGTCGTTGAACAGCGTGTTTGAGAGTTCAGCAACCGAAATATTCCACGCTTCGGGACGGTTCGCGCCGGGACCGAAATCCTCGGGCGCTTCCCAGGGCGGCTCATCCTGTGGAAATTCCCACGACGCGTCGGTGGCATAATTGAAAACCAGGCCGTCCGTACCGATGTGAATCGTGTAATGACGTACATTCTGTGTGCCCGCGCTGAACATGGCGCGGTCAGTGGGAGACAAGACCCCGACATCGTCATCAGGATCATCAAGGCTGTCACAGAAAAATTTGTAACCGTTCACGGTGCAATTGAAACCGGCGAACGAATCGGGCGTGCCGAGTAAACCGTCGGTATACCCGAACATCGTGCCGTCATTCGGAAATTCCGACGGATTCCACCATCGCGTAAGGCCGTCGGGATTCATCAGGTATGTGTCATCACCACCAGCCATCACTAAATCCGAATCCTCAAAGCCGGAAATCGACCCGTTGGAAATCAATATTCCGCATACATCAAATCCGGTGAATTCAGTCAGGCCGAGGAACGGATGACGCAGTCCGATGTCGGCTTCTATAATGTCGCCGTTGAATTCGAGCGATTCGAGCGTGAGGTTAAGAAACGGGGGTGGTTCGAGGAACGGAAGCACATTCACATGCATTTCTCCCGAGCGGAGAGAAACAACATCCAGTGTTTCCGCCACGGGATCGGCGGTGAATTGCCACAAGCCCCACAAACTGTGATTGCCGGTATTTCTCGCCATATCCTGGCAGGGTTGCACCGCATCACCCATGCCCCCCGAACAGCCTATGATGAACAACAGGCTGATCGTAATAGAGATCGTTAAGAACTTCATTACATCCCTCTCTATAAAAAAAGTTTTCCCCATGCCGGCCGCGTAACAGCAACCGTACCGCCGTTCAATTTCCGCTATGGCAGCGGGTCAGCGCCGCCGTAACATCCCATGTCATTACCGTTCAAACCCGTATCCTCGCATGGAGAACCAGCCTGCAGATGATAATTCCAGGCGGTCGGGTTTACATAAAGCGGATTAAGGTTGATACCCCCGGTACCCTCCGCCGCCGAACCGCCGTATCGCTGCGTAGTAAGACCGGCAAGGTTCCATACATCTGAATAAGTCTGCGTAAACGTGCTGTCCGAATAGACGCCGTAACAGGTTGATCCACCGTTGGCGAATATGTTGGAAAGAATGTTGCTGTGGAATTGCGAACTGGTTGTCGAACCTTCGAGCTTGATGGCATATGTATAACCCAGACCCGATGCATAACCGGGGCCGAAATTATCTATCGTGTTGTTATATATCTCCACACTGGGACTGTTCGCAACTCTCAATGCCCAGTTTCTCGATTCGGCGGTTAAATTCGAATTATGAAATGACAGGTCATAGATGAGGTTGTTCCTGACCACCACGCCTGAACCGCCGGAAATGCTGATCCCGTGCAACGACTGGTATTCATCGGCACCTGCAACCTTGTTGTGATGCCCGAGGATATTCTTGCTGATTTCAACGTCTGATGAATTGCTACAGGTTAACCATGATGTGAACGTATGATGAACATTCGTCCCATTTGCGTTATTGGTTATCGTATTAAGCGTTATAACGGCATTATTGCAGCTGCTGATGTAGAGGTGATTTGAGTTCGTGCTTGCGTTAGTTGTGTCAACGTAGGAGTTATTCTCGATCAATAAATTAGGACACGATTGGGCGAAGACCAGTGAATGCGCTCCCCCCGACGAATCGGCAACATCAGGATGCCCCACGCAATTTTTAACAACCGCATCGGCGCAGTTTGTGAGCCGGAAGTAGGCCTGGTTGTGATAGCCGAGGTTGATTTCGATTCCCTCGATAACGAGGCCCGGGCAGTTTGTCGCTCTAATCCCGCTCGGCCATGGCGGTCCGTAATACCTGTGCGCGACAATAACCGGCATATCCTCGCCATGGAGGGTTAGATTCGATTTATCCGTGATTGTCACTTCCGCGTCATCAGATTCCCACGGGTCGCCACCGAGATCTTCGTAATAAGTACCCGGCTTGATCCATACGGTGCAGTCATCCGGTGCATTGTCAACGCCGTCCTGCACGTACTGGAACGGGTCTTCCAGTGTCCCAAGAAAAGGTGCGGTCGTGTTGTCGTCATCAACATAGATTATGCATTCACCATCTTCTATTGTGAAATTGCTATCGCTTTCATCTTCAAGGGTGCTATTCGAATCAACAACTTTGACCTTGACCGTGGTGGACGGGTCATTCGGAACGAACCAGTCGTATGAACCCGTATTTTCGTAGTCCTCGACAATAGTATTTATGTCAGAACCGAAATCATCCTTTGAATAATAGAGGTCAACATGCGTAATGGTGCCAATTGCGTTCCAGGTGATTTCCTCGTAAGCAAGTCCCGTCCATTCCTCGCCGCCGTTCGGGATGGTGAGCACGAAACCGCTCGTGCTTACATCAGCAGTATGGAGGAAATACGCCGTAATGGTTTCACCGGACAGCAATCCCTGGTAATCCGATTCCTCGCATTCAACCTCAATAAGCACATCAATCGATCCGCCGGCGGGTGTCGCACCGGTAATATCCACCTGGTACGTCGAATATCCATCACCACCGCCAATCGGCATATCCGATGAAGCCATCGTTATGTTCCCCGGTGATTCCGCGATGACCGTATTCAAATCAGCATTGTAGTGATCCCATACATCGATGAGCAGACTCAACTCACCGCCGGATACCGTACCGTCGTTGAACAGCGTATTGGAGAGTTCCGTAACCGCGATATTCCATGCTTCCACGCGACTCGCGCCTTCGCCAAAGTCGTCGGGGGCTTCCCACGGCGGATCGTCCTGTGGGAATTCCCACGATGCATCGATTGCATAGTTGAAGACGAGTCCCTCTGTCCCGATATGTATCGAGTAATGCCTGATATTCTGCTGCCCGGGAGTGAACATGCATATGTTATCCGGATCGAGATCGCTGACCGGACCGTCGGGATCCGTCAGATCATCGCAGTAAAACTTGTATGCGTTAAGCGTGGAATTGAAATCCGCCACGCCGTCGGGTGTCCCGAGGAGGCCATCCTTGTAGCCTAATATGGTGCCGTCATGCGGGAATTCCGACGGATTCCACCAGCGGGTCAGGCCGTCCGCATTCATGAGGTACGTATCATCCCCTCCGGCCATAACGAGGTCCGAATTGTCGAATCCCGTGATTGAACCGTTCGTAATCAGCACCCCGCACACATCGAAGCCGCTGAATCTGGTCAAGCCGAGAAACGGATGCCTCAGGCCAATATCGGCTTCTAAAATATCGCCGTTGAATTCGAGCGATTCAAGCGTAAGGTTCAGAAACGGGGGCGGCTCAAGGAATGGGAGCGCGTTGAGATGCATCCCGCTGACACGCATCGGCACAATGTCCAATGTCTCCGCAACCGGGTCGGCCGTGAATTGCCACATCCCCAACATCGCATGGTTGCCATGCGTGATTCTTTCGATATCCTTCGGAGGAGCGAGTGCCCCCCCATCGCCTGAACAACCGACAAGCATCAGCAGAACCACTACAGCAGTTATGCTTGAGACACAGAAATATGTTGGGCGCATTTGCCCACCTCCAATAATACTCACACTGGCCTTAGTCCTGTTAAACCAATGCGCCCTACCAGTCAGGCGGTACGCTGAATTTATGCACGCCCCGGCTGTTTTCCCACGCCGCCCAGAGGGTGCCGTCCGCCTGCAATTCCCCACGGGCGGGACCGTAATTATGATTGGAATAGCTATTGACGATCTTCTCATCCAATTCACCGGAATACCGGGCTATCCAATATGTCGGGTCGGAAGTGTTGCTTGACCCGGCATACACAACGACATGGCAATCGGGATCATTAATATCGATATCAATACCGGTGTTATACGAGATAAGGCTGCCGCCGAATATATCAAGGTCCTCAAATAACAGGCTTCCGGTCATGTCCAATGCAAATAGCTGCCCGCCGTTGGACACCGATGTGTTGCGGCAGAAAATTATCACCGCGTCAAGAATCGAACTATAAGCAATATCCTTGATGTTGCCCACTGTACCGAACTGACAAGTTGATTGCTGGAGTTGGAAGAGAGTCGTTATGCTGTAGTTGTTGGACTTATCCCGTCGATAGAATGTCGGTGACACGGATTGCGCGTTATGAGATATCATATCGCCTTCCGGTGTTACGCATAGGCTCCATATACTGCCATGCTTGGGAAGGACCTGTGGATTGGTAAACTGCGTGCCGTCCCAGTCGATCGTCTTAAGCTGGTATCCCGGCAACGGGCTTCCACCGCCGTAATTGTTATAAATAATCCTGTCGATACCCGGTTCCGAAATAGGGTCTATCCAGAAAGCACGGTTATTATTACAGTAAATGAGGTCCCCGGTATCATAAGATGCAACCGACACATTGGGGTTATCAGCATTGTGAATGAAAAGTGTATCATTCGCCGGATAGCCCTGGAAGATCAACCTCTGGACCGGGTCCTGGTGTGTGACCTTCACTCCCATATATGTCCACCTGTCGGTGATACTGTAGGATCCGGCAAGTGTAAATCCATCCGCGCCAAAATCACATGTGCCTTCAAGAATTTCGAAATAATCATCGCTTTCATCTTCAAGCGTCCCGTTTGAATCCACAATTTTCACCTTGACCGTGTCGGACGGGTCATTCGGCACTGACCAGTCATAAGTTCCGCTATTCGCGTAATCCTCAACGATCGTATGGATATCCAGATCGAAATCATCCTTCGAATAGTAGAGGTCAACCTCGGTGATACTTCCCGGGGCAACCCAGGTTATGTCCTGGTGGGATAATCCATCCCATTCCTCGCCGCCGTTCGGTGCAGTCAGGAAGAAACCGCTCGTGCTAACATCGGCGGTATGGAGGAAATAAGCCGTAACTGTTTCGCCGGGCAGCAAATCCTGATAATTATCCTGCTCGCACTCAACTTCGATGAGCACATCAATCGATCCCCCGGCGGGTGTTGCACCGGTGATATCCACCTGGTATGTCGAATATCCCTCACCACCGCCAATCGGAGCGCCTGATGAAACCATCGTGATATTCCCAGGCGATTCCACGATGACCGTATTCAAATCTGCATTGTAGTGATCCCATACATCGATGAGCAGGCTCAGATCACCGCCGGATGCGGAACCGGAACCGTCGTTGAACAGCGTATTGGAGAGTTCGGTAACCGCGATATTCCATGCTTCCACACGTCTCGCGCCTTCACCAAAATCCCCCGGTGCCTCAAACGGCGGATCGCCCTCGGGGAATTCCCACGATGCATCGATTGCATAGTTGAAGATCAGTCCCTCAGTCCCGATGTGTATCGAATAATGCCTGATATTTTTCTGCCCGGGACTGAACATGCATGTGTTTGTCGGATCGATACTGCTGACCGGGGCATCCGGATCGGTCAGGTCATCGCAGAAGAATTTGTATGCGTTAAGTGTGGAGTTGAATCCCGCAATACTATCAGGCGTCCCAAGGAGACCGTCCTTGTAGGCGAATATAGAGCCATCCTGTGGAAACTCAACCGGATTCCACCAGCGTGTCAGGCCGTCCGCATTCATGAGGTACGTATCATCCCCTCCGGCCATAACGAGGT
>CBDVBS010000128.1:0-9222 GCA_965372275.1 uncultured bacterium
CCTGAAACCTAACGTGCCGACATTTTCGAGGTCATCCATGCCGATGATCTTGCTGGTAACATGGCGTTCCATTAACAGCGGAACATCTTCCGCCGCTATACCGATCCCGTGGTCGGTAATTTTTATAAGGGTCAGGCCACCGTTTGAGAGTTCTACCGTGATCCGGGCGGCACCAGCGTCGATGGCATTCTCGATGGTTTCCTTGACGATCGATGATGGGCGTTCTATCACTTCACCCGCGGCGATGCGTTTGATGATTTCGCTGTCAAGTTTATGAATTATGCCCAATGCGACGGTTCTCCCGTGAAATTACCGATGCTATCGTCAACGCTATTGTATCAGGGAATAATCAATTCGCAACAGGCCTAAGACTAGTCCTGTAAATCAACTCTTTTTGCAGAAAGCCGGGTACCGCAGGTTTCCGACCTGCGAGTGTAGGTCGGAGACCTACACTACCCATTCATTCAATTGTTTGTTACCGGAATTGGTGAAAATACCCAGACCCGCCCAGTGCTGCCGGGCGGGTCATGCAAAAGTTGATCGATAATGGGTAGTTGCAAATTCAGTAAATAATTATACACCGGGATTTAATGTTACGCAAGAGGTCTTAAAGGATTTTAACAAAAAATTAGACGCCGATTCTGGTTAGCATTTATTACTAATATTACTCGCCCGCCGGTTCATCGCCCGGTTCGGCTTCATTGGCCGCGTCGGGGACTGCTTCGGCGGGGGTTTCCTCGACCACCGCTGCTTTTGCCTCGATCAGGGGTTTGATGATGCTGTCAAACTCCTCATACCCATGACCGCCCTTGAGGCTTTTGCGAATGAATCCTTCCCTGTCGATGATATACGCCACGGGAATATTATTTGGGGTTTTCCAGGATTGAATACTCGAACCCTTATCCATTCCCACAATGAATCTAAGGGGATTTTCCTCAAGGAAATTATCCAAAAGATCCATGTCGTCATCCATGGTGATGGCGATTATCACGAGGTCGTCGCCGTAGGTGTCAAGCAGTTTATCGAAATGCGGGAATTCCTTTCGGCATGGAGCACACCATGTGGCCCAGTAATCGACGAGAAGAACCTTGCCCCGGAAATCTTCGGGGGTCAACGTTTCCCCTTCATATGTCTTGATCGTGAATTCGGCTTTCTCACCGGCTTCCGTCGAACCTGACGAATCTGAGCCGCCGTTGCATCCGGTGAACGCGGATATCACAAGGATTGCAGTTATTATGGACAAGTAGTTGTATTTCATCATAGTTACGCATTGCCTCCAAGCGTTTAAGATACTACACTATCGCCCTTTTGTGAACCTTGTTTGAGATGTTCGAGAACTGACCTGCCGGTTTCAAACCCGGCGATCTCAATTTTCATCGCATTAACCTGGCATATGTTTACGCAATTCATGCACCTTATACACTCGCCCGACTGCACTTCGGTTGGCGGATAGATATCGACGGGACATACAGCCTGGCAGGAGTTGCAGTCGTCACATAATGCATGATCGACACGCACACGAACGATGGATGTCCGATTAAAGAACGACCAGAATGCTCCCAGCGGACAGGTTGTGCGACAGAAAGGACGTTTGGAAACAATCATCCACAACATGAAAAAGATCAGGACAGTCAGTTTTATCGGGAAGTAAATATGAATTTGATCACGCAGTTCCGGATCCGCGATAAGGAGCGGGATTCCGCCGAACAGGGTACCGGACGGGCATATTGTCTTGCAGAACCATGGGCCGAGGCCCAGACCGTATTCATCAACAAGGAGAAGTGGCAGCAGGAATACCGCGAATAACAGGACTAAATATTTGAAATACTTGAGGAATCTCGGGATCCTGATGCGTATCGGTGCAGGGATTTTATACATCAAATCCTGGAACAGGCCGAACGGGCAGAGCCACCCGCAAGCGGCACGTCCGACAACAGCGCCTATCATTCCAAGGAACCCGATTACATACAGGCCGATGAGATTAAGTGTTTCGAGCCTGAAATTGTTCTTTGAATTATTGAGCCAGAACTGAATGCTCCCGATGGGGCAGGCATTGATCGCGGCGGGGCACGAGTAACAATGAAGTCCGGGAATGCAGGCTGATTTCAAATGGCCCTGGTAAATAGTCGCGGCTTTGTCTTTAAATGTCAGATAGAACCCGGCCCAATATGAGTTGTAGGTGAAAAGCGATGCAAACTGGACAAAGCGACGCAGCCTTGAATCTTCCTTAGGTTCAAGGTCACATTCAAAACATCGTTTTGCTTCACGTTGTGCATCTTCCTCCGAATAGTTAAGCTCGATCTCCCTGAAATCGGACCGTCGCTCATCCGGTGGTGACTGTATGATCGGACTTCGATCCAGGGAAACGATCTCCCCGTGTGCGAGGCTTTTCCGCTTTTCCTTAAAACTCTTCGGTGCCGGCGGATAGACCTTATGCACCGGCTCTCCGTTGAGATACTGGTCCATCGACTCAGCCGCTGTTTTGCCGGCTGAAATTGCTTCAACAAGGGATTTGGGCCCAGTCACGCAGTCGCCACCGGAGAATATGCCGGCTGCATTCGTGGCAAGGGTGTCGGGATCAACACTAATACCTCCCCACGGTTCGACATGTAATGACAGGTCTTTATCGTCGATCGTCGAGGCCGGATGTTCGCCGATAGTTACATAGGCCTTGTCAAAAGTGCAGGACGTGGTAATCGAATCATCATATCGTGGGTCGAATTTCCCATTTTCATCATATGCCCTGGTGCACTTGCGGAACTCAATTTTTGTACTGCCCTCCACATCTACGATCCTGGTCGGCCCCCAACCATGGTTCATCCGGATCCCTTCCCCGGCTGCTTCCTCAACTTCCCAATCGTGGGCGGGCATCTCGTGATGCATCTCAAGGCAATAGATATCAACCTGCTCCGCACCCGATCTCAATGCCACCCTTGCGGCATCCATGGCAACATTGCCACCCCCGATGACTACAACCTTTTTCCCGGTCGCAACTTCCCCCCCGGCCTTCGCGCGCATAAGGAATTCTATTCCGCGCGAGACGTCCGGATGGTCTTCGCCTTCAATCGCAAGTTTCCAACTCGCCCATGAGCCGAATGATATGAACACGGCATCGAATTCTTCATCTAATTTCTTAAGCGTGAAATCCCTGCCAAGTATCTTGTTATAATGGATTTCCATCCCGGCGGCTAAGATATTATCCAGGTCGAACGCAAGGTCTTCAGCTGGGAGGCGGTAACCAGGTAATGCGTGAGTCAGCATGCCGCCCACTTGGCCGTTGGCTTCATAAATATGTACTTCGTGACCTTTCTTCCTGAGATTGTAAGCTGCCGTCAGCCCTGCGGGGCCGCCACCGATAATAGCCGCCTTCTTCCCGGAAGTTGGGGCGTCGAATTCCGGCGGTTTATACCCGGCTTCCCTTGCTTTTTGCGCGGCGAAACGTTTGAGCGCACGAATGGCGATAGGGTCTCCAAGCTCACCGGCACGGCATTGGAGTTCACAGGGATGTTGACAAACGCGTCCGCATGAAAGGCCAAAGGGGTTGTCCTCGTATATCACCCGCCACGCTTCTTCATATTCCCCATTTGCTATATGCCGGATATAAAGCGGTGCGTTCTGGTTGACCGGACACTCAGACCGACATGGGGCGTGCATTTCATGGATACATTCATATCCACGCCCGCAAGTATTATGTTCTTCCCGGGTTACCGTCACTTCACACCTACCCTATTCCGATACATTCGAGGCAGATACGGATTGCTTTCCCGACAAGGCTTTCCATCCGCCCGAAAGTAATGCCTACAATAAAGATAATGAGAAATATGGTGAATATTATATATGGCGTTTTGTTGCTCATAATATCCTCCTAAAGTTGAGCGGCATTATAGCACCACGTATTGACAGGTAGCAATTCCAACAGGTATTTAGCTGTATTGGGGACACTAAACCCTAACGTTGTATAAATTATTCGTTCTTGATGGCACGGTCTGCCCGACGCTTTGGGAGGGCTGACCGTGGTGTATGTTGGAATCCCGCTAAGACCACGGTCAGCCCTCGAAGACTCAGGCAGACCGTGCCATCAAGACATCGGTATTTCAAGTGTCTTTGCGGACTTTTCTGGATTTCACTTGCGGTGGCTTCCTGAGTCTTGTAGTTATTTGAGTGTTACCCCATTATTACCCAGTATTCATGCGCCCCGCAAGTGTTTTTCCTCTAAACTATCACGTTTTTTATGTAACGTTAGGGTAATTTTTAAAATCGGTTATTCCGAAGGTTGTGGGTCCATCAGGCTGATGAGGATATTCGCCACATCCGGATCGAACTGGGTGCCGATGTTACGCCGCACTTCATCGAGGGCCTCGTCCATCGGCAATGCATCCCGATAGGGCCTGTTGCTCGTCATGGCTTCGAATGCATCGGCGCAGATTACAATCTTCGTCTCAAGGGGTATTTCGTCGCCCGTCAGCCCGTCCGGGTATCCCCTGCCATCCATGCGTTCGTGATGGTTACGGACTATCATCCGTATCGTTGTGAACAGGTTATGGTGAAGCGGCATGAGTATCTGCTCGCCGATAGTCGTGTGCGTCTTGATTATCTCGAATTCCTCGTCGGTCAGACGTCCTTCCTTCTTGAGGATGCTGTCGTCGATACCGATCTTGCCTATATCGTGCATTATGCTGCCGACTTCGATTTCATCGATGGTCTTCGCGGGTAATCCCATCTCCCGGGCAATCATTATTGAATATGCGCAAACCATGTTGGAATGACCGATGGTGTAGTAATCTTTCGCTTCGAGAGCCAATGCAAGACACTCAATGGTGCTGAGAAACCCCTGTGAAATAACATTCTCAAGTACCGCCGATTCGAAATGGGACGCGAAGAATTCCGTGAAATCCATCAGCTTGCGTATAGCGCCCCGCTCGAAATATCCTCCATTACGGCACTGGAATACAAGGCAGGCAAGGAGCTTTTCTTTACGAAGGACGGGAACGGCGATATGACTGCTTCCGAGCTGGTTATTATAGATAGACCGTGTTACGGGCCTGCGTGTCCGCTTTGCTTCTTCGAAAAGTTCCTCGACGATCTTACCGCCGTTCGCGGCGCGCTCATTGTCCTCAAAGAAACGGTTCACGAAATAGTTGTGAAGACGCAGCCAACCCTTTTCAGCACCGACCATGTCGCCTAACGTTTCGAGCAGATCGTTAAGGCCCTGGTTGTAATCGCTGATAGCGTTAATCTTCCCGGAGATGGTCTCCAGGATGCTCAACTTTCTATCGCCAATGAGTCCTTTCATACACAAACATACCGGAAGCTAAGTTTCAGTCACATTATTATCCGGGTTTCACGGACAGATTAATTATCCTGTTTTGATTGGATTTAACCCTGTAAGGCCTTATATCAAAGGCAATCAGGACTAATACCAGGGACTTGTCGGAGGGTTATCATCAGGAATGACCATCCTCGTCTTCCTTGATATCCTCTTGTATGCCGCCCATTCCCGGCTGAATCGAAATTCCCGATCCGGCATCATCCTAAATACCCGGTTCCTCTGATACGGGGAAGCTCATTTGAACATCATAGGCGATATGCTCGAGAGGCGGCTGGGTATTCAGGGTAAATATGAGTGTGTAGTTCCCATCAGGCAGATATGTCTTGTCTTCCAACAGGCCGTTCCATTTAAGTTGCCAGGCTTTCTTGTTCCGCTCCCGGACTTCAGCTATCGTGGATTCATCGCGAAATCTCCGTGTGTTTGAATAACGGAACACCTCGTCTTCACCGCTGATGATTTTCAGATCAACCGCCGGTGATGTGGTCACCTGCACCTGCATCGGGGTGTCGTCGGGGTTGGTTATGGTGAGGAAAAAATCATATGGCGGTTGGCCGATATCGACGCCGTCCTCGATGCGGGTGACATTGGAGCCACTCAGCATGGTGACCACGAATCCCTCGGCGAGTTCTTCATCGGTGAATACCGGTGGTTTAGTCTTGCCGCCGACTTTTCCTGTCTTATTCTTTCCGCAGCCTGAGAGCGAGAATAATATCAGAATCGCAATAAGGACCGCGATGAGTCTGAATCCGATTCGATGCCGTGTTGTGAACATGTTTCAATTATATCATCCATATCAGCTGCCTTAATATCATCCCACCCATCTGATGAGTATTTCTATTTGCTCAACGCTGGAGTTTTCTCTCCTTGGAGCGCGGACATCCTGTCCGCCTCGATAAATAAATCTATAAATCATGCGGACAGGATGGGGCCGTTGAATAAGTAAGGATGTGCCGAAAAAATGGGACAGGCCTCAGTAGAGTAGGCGTTGGGCAACAGGTATAATGCGCTGTTCGGAAGTTGCGTTCTCCATTTCTAAAGGCCAGTCCCTATTTTTCGGCTTTTTCAACAGCCCCAGGATGTCCGCGCTCCCAGGGTTGAAGTATACGGTATCCTCCTGATGAAAAATGACTTAGCAAATGAAAACGGTACCAGGTGTTATAATTTTACGGTGACGAGAAAGCGTATAGTTTTCGTTATTCCCCCGTACCCGGGACGAGATATTCCCGATCCCGGCGGATTGCCCTTAGGTGTACTTTACCTTGCGGCATCGCTGCCCGACGGCTGGGAAGCATCTATAGTTGATGGCTATTCAATCCCGAAAACAATAGAAGATATTGTAACGTTAACCTGTGAAGCTAAACCTGATGCGGTGGGGTTTTCAATATCCTTTTCACCACAGATGATATATATGCATGAACTGCTGCAGGGGGTTGCTGCCGGGCTTCCCGGTGTGATAACCATTGCCGGCGGACCGCATGTCAGCTTCTTCCCTGGGCGTACCTTGGAAGAACTCCCCGATCTTGGCATGGTCATTTCCGGCGAGGGGGAGATATCACTGGAGCAAGTTCTCAAAGGACATTGGGATTTACAAGGGGTCGCGTACAGGGGCGAGGATGGAATTGTCGCGGGTGACCCTCCCGGGTTCGCAAATGATATCGACTCCCTTCCAGTGCCAGACTATTCACTGATTGAGAACCGGCGCAACTATGCGCCTCGGCTGATAACGTCCAGGGGATGTTCGCACAACTGCGCGTTTTGCTCATCACGCAATTTCTGGGGCGGCAGATGGCGCGCTCATTCCGCCGGGCGTGTTCTGGATGAGATTGAACGTATCACAAGTTTCTTCGGCAATCGTTCCATTTCGATAGGGGATGATAATTTTGCCGTTGACCGGAAGAGAGTTATTGATATATGCGAGGGGATTCATTCGAAGGGACTTAAAATCAACTTCGGCATTTCCGCTCACCCGGATGACCTGGACCTGGAGCTTTTGGGGATTATGGCGGGGGCCGGGTTGAATTCGCTCTTCATCGGAATCGAATCAGGCAGGCGCGATATCAGAAAAAAGATCGGTAAAGATTTCGACGAGGATAACCTGCACAAAATCCTTGCGGCTCGCGGAAAGAACGGTGTGAGCGTGCATGCTTCATTCATGCTCGGTATTCCCGGTGAAAACGAAGAATCCATGCAGGCGACGCTGGATTACGCTGAGGATCTGGATGTTGATTCATTGGGGTTTCATATGTTCAACCCACTGCCCGGAAGTCCGATGGCCAACGCCCCGGAGAAATACGGTTTCGTGATCACATCGGATGATTATGCGGATATGGCGATCGATACCCACTACCGCATCATGGCCCCCTCGTTGCACTCGGTCGCGGTATTAGACTATTATTATCGGGGACGTGCATTAGCGAGCGCACGCCAACGGAAAAGAAATGCGGATTAATGAAAGCATCTACAGGCTCTTAGCGATGATCCTGATCATCGTAGTGATGGCAACTATCGGGACCATGTATTTCATGGCCAGTGAGGGTTATGAATTCGCCGACGCGTTGGCGCTGACGGTGAGCACGTTATCCACTGTCGGATGGGCCGATACGGCAGACCTGAGTGCGGGTGGGAAGGTGTTCTGCACTATCCTGTCGTTAGGGGCCATAACCATCGTGGTGGGATTCATCGCGACATTCAGCCAGTTGTTCCTGATGGGGAGCCTTCAGGAATTCTTAGGGAGAAAGAAAATGGATGATCGAATCCGTCAACTCAAGAACCATTACATCCTTTGCGGTTTCGGACTTACGGGCAGGCAGATCGCGAAGGACCTGGGTTATGAGCATAAACCGTTCATGATAATTGACAGCGATCCTGAGTCGATCGAGGCCGCGAGGGACCTTGGATACCTTTATATCGAGGGGGATGCGACCCACGAGGATATCCTCAAACGCGCCATGATCACAAAGGCCGTTGGATTGTTCAGCGTGCTCGATTCGGACGCGGACAACCTGCTTGTGGTCCTGAGCGCCAGCGGGCTCAATGAGAACCTGAGGGTGGTCAGCCGGGTTACATCGGATGAAATGCACGACAGGTTCTTCAGGGCGGGCGCGGATAATGTCGTCAGTTATATCGACTGGGCATCGCGTAATATGCTTAATGCAATGCTCAAGCCGAACACGCTCAAGCTGCTTATCCAGTTCCTCGACGCCTCGGTGAGCGAAACGCATCTGCACGAAATCGAAATCCCGGCGGGCAGTCATATCGTGGGGAAAAGCCTGCAGGAGAGCGGGATACGCGAGGAGACCGGTGTATTCATAATAGGCCATTTTTGCTGCGATGAAAAAAAGCTGATAAGCAACCCTCCGCCGAGTACCGTGTTTAAAGAAAATGATGTAATCGTCGGACTTGGTATGAGAGAAGAATTCAAGAAACTCGAACAGTTTGTGAACAGGTAAGGTGTGAGAATGAAAATTGTCGTAATTGGTGACATACACGGAAAGCTGAATCTCACGGTTGAAATGCAGAACGCTATCAAGGATGCCGACCTGCTCTTTCTCAACGGAGACCTCACCGATTTCGGCGATCCATCCCGGATTCATGCGTTGATTGATGAATTGAAGAAACATTCTGATGCCGAGATAAAGGCTATTCCGGGTAATTGCGACACCCGGGACGGGTTGCTCGAACTGGAGCGTATGGGGATGAATATGCACCGCTCGGCTAAGATCGTAGATGACCTTGGAATAATGGCGATGGGCGGTTCAAATGAAACACCGTTCAGAACGCCGATTGAATTCACGGAAGATGATATCAAGCAATTCCTGTTGGAAACATACGAACTTGTCGAAGATTGTAATGCGGTCATACTATTCAGTCATGTCCCGCCAAAGGACACTGCC
>CBDVBS010000129.1:0-9144 GCA_965372275.1 uncultured bacterium
GCCGAAGACGGCCGTGGGCGTGCCACCCGGACGATGTAGTAGTGCCACCAGGGCGATGTAGTAGTGGCACACGGACGGAGTGATAATAACACCCGGAAAGAAAATGGCGGAAGGCGAGATATACGGTTGTCGTGAAATGAATAGCGGGTTATCCGGGGTTGTCCTATAATAGAACCCGTGAATAACAGCAGTGAGAATTCCACGGGCGGACGTGTCGCAATAATCGGACTCGACGGCGGCACATTCAACCTTCTCGATCCCTTCATGGCTGACGGTGTTATGCCGCGTATGAAGGCTATCCGTGAAAACGGACGCAGTGCAGTCCTGAAGAGCACCAGACCACCGATAACGGGCTGCGCCTGGCCGAGCATGTACACGGGCGGGGAGCCGGGGCAGCATTCGATATTCGATTTTCGGAGGCCGCTTCGTAATACCGACCTGAAACGCCGTTTCATCAACTCATCATCAATCCGGCTGCCGAAAGTATGGGAAGTCGTTGCGAAAGAAGGTTGGGAAAGCATCCTGCTCAACCTCCCGCTGACCTATCCGCCGTTTGATATTAAAGGCAGGTTGATATCCGGGATGCCCCTACCCGCCTTGGCTCGGGAGATAACTCATCCGGCGGGGCTGCTGGAGAAGATCGAGCGTGAATGCGGCGGCTATATCGCCGATATCGATTTTCTGCGGGGGGATATCCCCGATATCACCGACGAAGGCGCGATAAGCGAGCTTCTCGGTCAGATGAAACAGGCGCTTGAATACAGGCTTCGCGCGGCGCTCTACCTTATGTCGGAAAACAACTGGAGATTGTTCTTCTCCTGTTTCATATTGCCCGACCGTATTCAGCATCTCTACTACTCACTGCTCGATCCGAAGTGCATCGAAGGTAAGAACTTAACCGGGCCTGAAGAAAAACTGCGTGAGAAATTGATCGCCCTGTATGCGGATATGGATACGGCTATCGGGAAAATCGCGGACAACCTCAGCAGCAATGACACGATAGTCTTCGTCAGTGACCACGGATTCGGACCGCTGAAACGTATATTTCATCTCAATACATGGTTGAAGCAGAACGGTTATCTCAAGGTGAAATCCGGGAGTGATACTCGACATCCCATCGGTCGTTTTATACCCAGTTCGATCAAGGTGCCGCTCAAGAAATTGCTTGGCAGGAAAGATACCACTCCCGCCGATTACAACCCGCTCACCATGATCGACTGGGATGCCACGCGTGCATACTGCGGCTCAAGCACCGAACAGGGGGTTTATATCAATGTGAAGGGACGGGAGCCGTTTGGAATTATTGAACAGGGAATGGAATATATCTCCATCCGGGACGAACTTCTCCATAAACTTAGCGAAGCTGTCGATCCTGCTACCGGTGAAAAGGTTTTTGAAATTGTCCTTCCGCGAGAGGAAATCCAGGCGGGACGTTATCTCGATGACGCGCCTGATATCTTTATGGTGCCCACGAGGTATGAAACCGTGATGGCCGAGGAACTGGTGGAGCCATTGTCGATCCCCTGGCATCATCCGCATGGGGGGTTCCATCGGGAGGAGGGTATCTTCATCGCCAACGGCACGATCATCGGGAAGGGAAATGACCTGGAGCCGATTGAAATGACCCAGATGATGCCGACGATCCTGACCATGCTCGGGCTGCCGGTTCCTGAGTGGGTAAGCGGAGAGGTGCCTGATGGGTTATTCACGCAGGACTTCAAAGATGCTCATCCCGTTATCCGCAAAGATTATCCCGAGTTGCTTGCGAAGTACGAGGGGGATGCGAAGGACATCGACGATGCCGGCGGTGAGGATCTATTAAAGGGCCTGGGGTATATCAATTGACTGGACAGATTCATCTTGCCATGTTTGTTGCCGCACTTGCGGTTGCTTTCACCTGTCTATGCTCCGGATGCGGAGAGCGGGAAGATATTGACCTGTCATCAGGCTCATTCAAACTTGCCTGCCGGCCTGACTCGATTGTGCAGGTCGATGGTTGGCCGGAATTACGGGATATCACCGGGTGGATGAAGAAGGAATATCCTTATGGCAAATACACCAGGGCAGAGCACCGGATGGGGTTGATGTGGGACTGGTCAACACCTCTGAGCTTCGATGTCGAACTTCCCCCGAACCCGGCGATCTCCTTCGAATGGACGGTCGATGATGAAATTGATGAAGTCGAGCTCGGGAATTTGGGAATTATCCTGACAGTATCACAAGCAGATGTGGACGAGCAATATGTTGTCAGGATGCCGGAATCGGGAACCAATCCCGGTATGGATTGGATTCCCGTATCGTTCACCCTCGACGTGTTCGCACCAGGCCCCGCCCGTATTACATTCGATGTTGATGGGTTAAGCGAAGATGATGCCAGGTACAATTTCCAGATTGCCAATCCGAGAATATTCTCACGTGAACGCAGGGAATTCCGTCGCGTGATACTTATGGGCGTGGATACGCTTCGCGCGGATCATCTGTCCTGCTACGGTTATGACAGGTTGACTTCCCCCACGGTAGATGCCCTTTCAGATAATGGTACCCGCTATTCATATTGCATCTCTACATCGCCATGGACATACCCGTCATTCTCGTCAATGTTCACGGGACGTTATCCATCCAAATGCGGAGCAACCACCAACGTGCGTTTCCTCCCGGAAGAAGAAACGACAATTGCCGAGATCCTTTCCCGTGAAGGCTTCTCCACGCTTATGATCACCAATCACGTATGGGCCGGGCCGCCGGTGAATATTCACCAGGGTTTCGATACCGCAATCCGCTTTCCACTCGAACGCGCGGAAGTCGGTTTCAAATCAGCACGGGAATGGTTGGATAACCATGCTCAAGAAGACACATTCGTATTCCTGCAATTTATGGATCCGCATGTGCCGTATCATCCGCCGAAACCGTACGACACCATATTCGATCCCGGTTACACGGGCAGGTATGAGCGCATATTCAACGATGTGGAAGCAGTGCGTGATAGTGATGTAACACTCACACCCGATGAGATAAAACATTTAGAAGCTCTTTATGACGGCGAGATCGCATACTTTGATGAGCAGTTGAATGAATTCCTCGAATTCATCGAAGAAGAGGGGATGGATGATACGCTCATCATATTCACATCCGATCATGGCGAAGAATTTTATGAGCACAACGGGTTTGAGCACGGCCATACCCTCTATGATGAGCTGCTCCATGTTCCGCTGATAATAAGCGGCCCGGATATTCCACGCGGTAATACCGACGACAGGCTTGCATCCACCATGGATATCTTCCCGACGGTCCTCGATTATTTCGACATACCCATTCCCGAAAATATTTACGGCAAATCCCTGCTCGAACCTCTCCCGGATGACAACCGGATGCTGATCGCGGAACAGCTTCGTTACGGTGAGGAGTTGAAGGGGATTACAACGAGCGAGTATAGATACATTTATCATACTGTTACTGAAGATGAGGAACTGTACGAGTTAGCCATCGATGCGGGAATGAATGCATCGGTCGCCGCAGACAAACGCGCTACTGCAAGATCGTTCAGGGCGTTCATCTCCAATTACACGGTGTCGGCCAGTTCACCATGGTTCATCAATTTCCAGAGAGCAGGCCCGATGGTTGATTCCGTGTCCTATAGCGGCTCCATCACCTGTCCGGGCGGTTTCGCAAAGGTCGAATGGAGACGTATGGACGATAGCGACAATATTATTTCATCCGGAGAAGAAATCGAATTTTCGATAATGGTGGAACCGGGTTCGGAAAAGGAAATCAGTTTCCATGCGAACGAAGACACGGCGGGTATTTCATTTGAAATATTCAAAGACGGCGGGTCATCTGAACCGGTATATTTCTATATCGGCCCGATGCTGAACCCGATTTCGGAAAATGTCTTCACGCTGAATATTGCCGATGAGCGGTTCAATTTGGGTCAGCCGGTACTTCGCCGCGAAAATCACGACGGCGTTTTCATATGGGCCAACCCGGCACGTTACCGCGCACAACTGATGCCCGAACTTACAGACGAGATGAGGGAACAGTTGCAGTCGATAGGATATCTTAATTAGAAATCCAGGTAATCTTTGAACGAAACGATGCAGCACGATAAGGGAAGTAAATCTTCCGCATGTTTTCATCCATTTCTGGAAATTAGCCGGTCAATACTTTAGCTTATTCTATTCACTCTCGGTCAAGGGCACCCAGTTACGTGCCCCCGTCGGGGCCCAGGTCCATGCTTCACCGGAATTGACATCGTATCGAAGGAATACCGTATTCCCATCCGCTTTTGTGCCTGCCACCACTTGATATTTCGCCCCTGCAACTTCCCCGGCTACCGCAACCGGAACATCCCTGCTCGATGCACATCCCAATACTACACCCACAACAAATCCAAACAATACCGCCGCAATCAAATATGTTCGCATACTGAACCTCCTGGTATGTATTGCGACATGATACCCCAACGGGTATTCCATTCAAAGCGAATCATTCGGAACGAGATGATTGTATTATCTCAATTCCGTTTACCAAGTATTCTTTCCACCGGATGGCGCACACTTCGCCCAAACGTTGCACAAGTTTTTCGTGATTGATGGCACGGTCTGCCCGAGGCCTTGCGAGGGCTGACCGTGGGCTATGCGATATCCCGTAAGACCACGGTCAGCACTCGAAGACTCGTGCAGACCGTGCCATCAGGATAGTAGTATCTTAAGTGTTTATGCGGACTATCCTGTTTTCTCAGCGGGAGCAACTTCGTGAGGGGAACAAGCGTGCCACAAAAAGGCAGACGATAAAAACAGACGTCTGGACGAGAATGATGGTCGCACCGGTCGGGAGGTCGAGGTTGTATGAAGTAAACAGGCCAATGACCACCGCGGCAAACCCGAAGATAACCGAGATAATCGTCATCGACATGAAACGCCTCGAAACAACCCTCGCGGCGGCGGCGGGAATCACAAGGAACGCGCTTATCAGGATGATACCCACAACCTTCGCGGCCACGACAACCGTTACGGCGATCAATACGGACAACAGGTAATCATCGAACTTCACCGGAACCCGGTCCGCCATGGCCGATTCACGATCGATCGTGGCATAGGCCCAGCGTCCCCATAGCGGCAGCACTACAACCGCCGCGATCATTATCCCAACCGACGCCCATATATCGGTGCTCGATACGCTCAGGATTGACCCGAACAGGTAGGTGAATGCGTCGGTCGTATATGTCGGTATTCGCGATAGAAATATGATGCCTAAGGCCATTGACAGCGCGAAGAATATCCCGATAACCGTATCGGCTCCAAGGTCGGTACGATCCCTCACCCACGTTATCAATATTGCCACTATCACAGTGAACGGCACGGCAACCCACAGGGGTTCGGTGTTGAGCAGCAGTCCGAGGGCCACGCCTCCGAATGCCGCATGGGCAAGGCCGCTGCCAAGGAAAGACATCCCGCGCTGAACGATGAATACACCATAGTAGCTGCCGACGATACCGATGAGGATTCCCGCGACAAGCGCGCGCTGCATGAATCCGAATGAGAGGGCGTCAAGCATGTTCCGCCTCCCATCCTGAATCATGCACGTGTCCAAGATGTCCGTATGCCTGCTTGAGGTTGTCGTCCGAAAGCGACTCCGACGGCGGCCCGAAACTTATCAGCTTGCGGTTTATCAGCAGCGTATGGGTTGAGTGGTGACGCGCGGTCATCAGGTCATGCGTGACCATCACTATCGTCGCGCCGCTTCCAGCCTGGTAATCCTCGAGAATGTTATACATGTCATCCTCGCCAACGGCGTCTATGCCCGTCGCGGGTTCATCAAGCAGAAGTAATTCAGGTTTACGCACCAATGCCCTCGCGAGATATACGCGCTGCAACTCGCCGCCCGAAAGCTGTTTTAACGGGGCATGACACAGATGTCCTGCACCCACAAGCTGAAGCGCCTTATCAACATCACGATGGATATTTTTCGAAAGCCTTCCCGGCCACGACCTTTTTTTCCCGCTCGCAACGAGGTCGCAGGTAACCGCCGGGAAGCTTCGATCGATGGTTTTCAACTGCGGGACATACCCAATTTTTTCGGGAGGTATGTTACGAATATGCTTTCCGAATATTAATATTTCTCCGGTATAATCACTAATGAGTCCCAACAGGGATTTTATGAATGTGGTTTTGCCTGAACCGTTCGGCCCGAGGATCGTGACGAAGCTGCCCGGCTCGATTACCAGGTTGATATCATCCAATGCCCGGTATTCCCCGAGAGTCACGCTTAAGTTATTTACCTCGATCGCGTATGTCATCAGTCACTTCGAGAAAAAACATCAACCAACTGCCGCGTGTTATACCGTATGAGATCGAAATATGATTCCCGACCTTCATATCCACCGAGCGGGTCGAGCATTACAAGCGGTAGTCCCGTCTCAGCCGCGAGTGTCTCGGCGGGCGCCATCGGTAACTGCGGCTCGGTCACGATTGCCTTTACATTATACTCCTCGATATGCCCGGCCAGCTCCATCAAGTATTTCGGAGTCGGTTCCTTACCGGGAAACGGCTCAATAACCCCGGCGAACTCCAATCCGTAATCATTCATATAATACAGGAACGACGGATGGAAAAGCAGCAACGATTCCCCCGCATACGGTTTCAGCATTTCAGATATTTCATTGTCAAGTTCATCCAGTCTTTGAACCAGCTTTTCACCATTCTTTTTGTAAATCAGGGAACCATCCGGATCAACCTCCGACAAAGCCTCGACAAGTTTCGGGATAACCGATTTCACTACCTTCGGTGACATCCAGAAGTGAGGGTCATAATTCTCCCCATCACCTTGCGCGTCCTTATCCAATCCATGATCATGGTGCATATCCGGAAATTCGCGACGCAGTTCATCCGGCACGAAATCGAATACCTCAAATGTATTCGGATTCTCAAACTTGGTGACCCACCCGTCAGTCATCGGATGCACATGGAATAATCCCTTAGCGTTTTCTATCATACCTGCATTCGATGGAGTCGCGTCGTATGTATGCGGTGATGTCCCCGGCTTCAGCAGGCAGACAACCTCTGCCCTGTTGCCCGTAATTTCACTGAGAATCGACGCAAGGGGTTGGATCGTGGCAACATACACCGTCCGTCCGGACTCATCCGCTCCCGGTTTGTACGAGCAGGATGAGATACACAGCAGGATAATTGCTAAAAGTACAGCACCTGATTTACCAAGCGTCTTAACCACCAAGTAACATCCTTTCAGCGTAATCGGAACCGCCAATCCACTATCTTATATCCCGAACATAACCCATGTCCATCATCCGGCCCGACGGGGAACCGCGATATGCTGCCCCGCCATTCACTTCGATGATAACACCATCCCGCCTTCCGTCAGGACCGACATAAATATCATTAACATCATTAAGCCGCTCGGTTGGCGCATTCAACGTGAATAATGACCTCTCCGGATAATCACCGAACAGGTTATATACATCCTTCCCGGGATTCCTGATATCACCATAACCGGTGAGTTTGTAACCGATAACCATCCCCTGGATTGGAAATCCGATATCTCCAAACCCGTCTTCGTCTATATCAACAAACGAGGAGTAATTCCCGATCCCGTCAAAAAGCGCGTAATAGTAGAAGTTGCCCGGAGTAAGCCAGAACTGGAAGTCATCATCGAATGTCCTGGCGTTCTCGAAAAATACACCGGGTTTGGGATTGACATAGCCCGTGGGTGACGTCACCGGTGTCGGCACGACAACAATCGGCCACGGCGCGTGCCTCTGCCCCTCGCTGATATCCCACATCAGGTTACCCGGCTCACCACCGACATCCCTTCGAATATATTCCTTGCTCCTGTCACGAGGACGCGCCCAGATATTCACCCTCCCGAGCCGATGTTCAAGTCCCTGCTCGAATCCGTTCTCACCAGGATTCGTGAGTATCTTGCCGAATTGCTCGACATTGTAGTCAGCTAAGAACGGGTTCCGTGGATATTGGGCTAAATAACCATATTCGAGCAAAGCGTCATAGTCACCACGGTATGGAACGTAACCGGGAAAATCGATCGGTGGATAATCGATATAGCTGCGCGATGTCGCAAAAGTGTCGGTTGCATCACCACCGTAAAGGATCAGCGGGTATATGCCTCCGCTATCGACCGCGTAACGTTCCAGGCCAATCTGGATCGTATGGATATTCGACTTGACCTCGGCTTCCCTTGCTTTCTCGCGCGATTTGCCGAAGCTGGGGTTGAACATCCCGTAGCCCGGTATCACGGCACCGATACCAATCGCTAAGGCCGCTACTCCCACCAGCAATTCAGTAAATGTAAAACCCTTGTTTTTCCTGAACATAACATTCGCCTCCCCGCACTATGAAGATGAAACTTATTATATATGAGTTTATCAAAAAGGGGGACAAAATATCTTGCGGGTCAACGGGTAGTGCACACTTCACCTTAATGCTGTATAAGCATTTGAGATACTGCTGTCTTGATGGCACGGTCTGACGAGTCTTCGAGTCTGACCGTGGGAACGTAAACAGAATAGCATGCCATAATTGTCACAGAAGAATTGCATGGTTAAGTAGTTGCCATCTTTCCGTCTTGACAACAAAAGGATAGCAGCTACTTGCTTCGAAGACTCGCAAGAAAGTAGCTACCTTCCTGAGTAAGGTTGCGTTAAGGTAGCTGCTGTCTTTCCGTCTTCGGAAAGTAGCTGCTAACCTGAGCACTGCTACCGAGAACACTATAGACTAAAAAATTTGGGTTATGTGTGCCACGCCCACACGCGTCTTCGCGTTTGGGCGTGTTTGTGCTGTGGTGACCAGGACACGCCCAAGGCCGAAGACGTCCGTGGGCGTGACACCCCGGATGAATATAAACCCTTCAGCGAAAACCACGGTCAGCCCTCCCAAAGCGTCGGGCAGACCGTGCCATCAAGAACAAATAATTTATGCAACGTTGGGGTTCAGTCTGCGATCCCTCTAAAACCAGGCAAGACGCACCTTGAAAGGTGCAGTACCCGATCATTATCAATACATGTTTAGCAGGATTGGTCTTAGATACGTTTTGTCAGGTTTCAATAATTATTTCCGGTCAACGGAAACCTTGTCGGATTCTTTCCCCGTCCTGGACTCATCCGACTTCTTTATG
>CBDVBS010000130.1:0-9024 GCA_965372275.1 uncultured bacterium
AATTGATTCGGCAGGGCTCCTAATGCGAGAAGCTGGAAGAGACCGCGGTCCTTACTACCTTTTAGGGCTTTTTCCCCCAGATTTACTGAAACTTTTCCATCAATAGTAGTTCGTTCAAATAATAATGAGGCTCGAGAACTATAATAGGCAAATAGAGATTCCTCTAAAACCTCATTATCCGATATAGAAAAACCATATGTGTAAAGTGTATCGTTGTTCGTAAACATAAATTCAAATATTGACGGGGCTTTTCTTGTATTAGGATCTAACTTGAAAGGTGCTCTTCCGATTGACTCTCCCTTTTCCCTGCCACTAACTATAAACTCTTTAGCAAAAGAGATAGCCTTAATCAGGTTCGATTTCCCTGAAGCATTAGCACCATAAAAAGCAGCAATCGGTAATGCGTCCACCTTTTTGCCAGCTTCGTGGACGAGAATGTGATCAGTATGCTCTTGCTCATTGGTTGGAACAAGGCTGAAAACAGTCTCATCCTTGAAGGATAGAAAATTCTCAACGATAAATTGGATAAGCATTTTAAACCTCTCCTACCTACTGCATGCATATCATACACTATAATCCGCCCGAATCCTCTATTATTACGAAATAATCACAAACATTTCCGTTTCAACTCTAATTATCAGCTCCAAAAGGTGATTTTGCCACCTTAGGCCTAAAATCCTACAGCGTAAGCGTATCAAATATTTTGACTCTAAAAGGGAATAGAGAATCTTCACAGAATATGATCTACTTCAGATAAACCCTGCCCTCTTTGAAATCGTAGCGGAAAAGGTTCTCCATCTTGCTGAAAACCTTGAACACTAATCCGAGATCGCGCACCGAAGGGAACAGTATCTCCAGTTCATTCAAGGTGATGCGTCTCCTGTGGCCCATAATCCCCTGGAAGACGACATGCACGAATTCCTTATCAACGGTGACCCACACTTCGCGCCCCCCCCTGATGCCCTTCCGAAGCTGCACGGTACCGTCGGCAACCTGCACTACGTTCTTAGTAACATTGTCGTGGTTGAAAATGTATTCATTCTCGGAGCAATATTTTACAAATGCCGGCCAGACCAGTTCTTCAAACCTGTCCACTTTTCTACCCTTCACAAGTACTTCGTAATCTGACTTCCCGTCCATTTCCCGGTTAACTGCGTTGTCAATATATAATCCGGCTTAAGGTAATTAAGATGACCCGAACCATTTGTGCAACTTCCCGAATGCAGTCACAATCTGCTCGACATTCTTTTCAGTATAAAACTCATTCAGTTCCAATCCGATGACGCTCTTCAGGAGAGGCTCGGCGTCCGGGCATAATCCCGCTGAATATCTATTCGGTTGGGCTTCCTCGAATGGCAGACCGGTGCATCCGGGGAAAAAGGCCTGGTCGCAAAAAACTGGATATTCATAGACCGGTTTCACCGTATGCCCGAATGAGCATCTTACACCTTCCGCTTGCAACGCTTGAGTGAATATCTCCGCCGATGCGCCGGCTACTGATTCATCGACGCGTGTTAATATTCCGAGATATGATGAACGACCATCATCACCCGGTTCCAGCGGATGCATCCCCGGTAGTTCTCTGATGCCGCGAACAAGCGCATCCCCCAACTTACGCCTCGCTTCGACAATACCGGGAAGCTTCCTGAGTTGCGCGATCCCTACCGCCCCCTGCAATTCGCTCATGCGGTAGTTCATCCCCAGCTTCGACGGGAAACGGCTCACCGGATCGCGCTCGTAATATTTGTCGGCGAACAATGTCGCTTCCCGCGCAATCGCCGCATTATCAGTCAATATGAACCCCGCTTCACCCGACGAGATATGTTTGAAATCGTTCATGCTGAACGCGGAAACTTCGGTGAATGTACCCACCATCCGCCCGCGGTATTCGGCCATATAACTCTGGGCACAGTCTTCGATGATGGGGATACCGATGCGTTCAGACAATTCGAGAATCGCCTGCATCTCCGATGGGATGCCGATCAGATGCACAAGCAGAATAGCTTTCGTTTTTGGCGTGATTACCGCTTCGATATTTTCAGCGGTGCAGTTCCCGGTGTTGATATCGATATCCGCAAAAACGGGAATTGCATTCTGCCACAGAATCCCAATGACCGAGCCTATATCAGTCACCGGGCTTGTGATAACTTCATCCCCCGGGCCGACTCCCAATGCGGCCAATGCAGCATGAACAGCGGCAGTACCGGATGATACAGCAACGCAATGCTTACGCCCGAAAAACTCCGCGGCATCACTGCAGAATTCCTTCACCTTCGACCCGTGGGCATAGAATAATGTTCCCTGCGCGAGGGCTTCTTCAAGTTCCTTCAATTCTTCCGGCCCGAAACGGTTGCCGGCGCCGTATGGTTCTGTCATCGCATTTGGCCCGCCCTCGATAGCGGGAATCGATTTATCAGTTTTTGATTTGTCCGTCATTTCATCCTTTAGTAATTTTAAACTCGCCCACGAAATGGGATTCGTGGGCTACGTCTATCAATATGGATATTCTGCCAATAATAGCCCTGTTTGTTGATGTAAATACTATTCAAGAATAAGTACCCCTGCCATAATTAAATAAATAGTACCCCACGAATCCCATTTCGTGGGTTAAATCATCCATTCAAAAACCTCTCCGCGTTGAAACCCATTATCTCCGCTCGTTCTTCCTCGCTGATCCGCGCGTACTCCATCACAATCATCGGCGAGTTGACCGCACGGAATGGAAACGCGCTGCCGTAACACAACTGCTTCGCTCCGAATCGCCCGATCATCGATTCAAGTTCGTCACCACGTCGCAGGTGGGATATGTCGAGCCATAAGTTGTCACGCGGTGTGAGTTGAGTGAAGACATCATCAAACCCGATCAGGTCGGTGATGAGCATTCGAAGTCCCGGATATTCAGCAAGTAAATTCTCGATCTCCTGCCCGGTCGGGTTTTCCAATCCACGTAACGCCCAATGCTCGATGCCTTCCTCCATACGAGCGGAATAACTTATCGGGATATCATTGTCGGCGCAGTACTGGAATAATGGTTGAACCAGCTCTTCAGAAAGACGGTATCCATGAAAACCCGGATGTATTTTTGCGCCCTGAAAACCGAATTCCTCGAAGCAATCAACCACATCATCTTTCCATCCGGCATACGCCGGGTTGATAACGGCGAACTTCACCAAGCGCTCACCCGCGTTTCCGATTCCCTCGAGCAATTCGATATTGGCTTCCTGGCAGTTGCGGTACATAACGCCGTTCATGGATGATACAAGTGCTTTCGCGATGCTGAAGCTGTCCATCATTCGGATGATCTCATCGGCGTTACCGCCCGTAACACGCCTGAACGCCCAGTTGCCAAGATATATATTCGCATCAATAATCAATATTCAACATCCTCTTTGCATTCCCACCCATTATAAGCTTTCTTTCATCATCAGTTATATCAGCGCCCAGTGCCGCTCCCAATGATGATGCGATGCTCCCATCCGTTCCAAACAGACAACGTTCCACACCGACTTCTCTCACCGCAAATTCCACGCATCCTCTCGATGAACCGGAACCGGACAGGTCAATATAAACATTAGGGCAAGCCTTGACCGCACGGATACTCGCCTCCCAATCCTGCCCGAGCATATTCACATGGCCGTTGATGATAGTTGTGTCGGGAAACCTCCTCGCCAACTCAGCGATATGCAATCCGTTCGAGCGGCAATCATCGGGGTTGGGATTGTATCGGAACCTCCCGTCCCTCGGATAAAGCTCCGGCCACGCCCATTCAACATGAAAAAGTATCGGCACATCCAACTCAGCAGCTTTGGCAGCAAGCGGATCAACCAATGGGTCATCGGCAAACACCGTGGTATAGAGCTTCAAGCCTGAAAAACCCTCATCCTTTATCCATCCTTCGAAATCATCCACGGCACCCGGTTCGGTGGGATTGATGAGACAGAATCCAAGGAACTTCCCGGGATGCCTGTCCATCAATTCCTTCACATCACGATTATTCCGCCTGCATTCTTCACGCGTCGGGTTCGTGGGGAAGCGTCCCACCGGAAGTTCGACCATGGAAATGCAGGTTATATCAAAGCCGTAACGTTCCGCGACATCGGCAATATCGTAGGTATCGATTTCCCTGCTCCCCCAGAGATGTTCGTGGATGTTAATAATCATAGTCGACTTCAGTTCGTTCATACGGGGACAGTCCCCACGCGATGAACGTTAATGCGCCAATTCAAGTCTCGTCCGCGTGAGGGACAGTCCCCTCAATCCACCTGAATCGCATTTCTCAGCACCCTGATCGTCAGTGTATTAAAATCGAGAATCCGCGTTGAATCATCCCCTATGATATTGATGATCCCCGAACCGACATCCGATTCCATCAACGGCCCTGCATATAGTTTATCAGCCGGGAACGGCACGACCGGGTCATCCATCAGGCGCATATCCCCGTCCCAGATATATACAAGCCGGCACCCGTGCCTGTTTGTATATTTCACAACCGGGCCGGTTTCGGTTTGCTCGAACAACGGCAACGGCCCACTCAATACCGCATCGACGAAACTTGCGAAATTCCCGTCATCGGCAGCACGTCCTGTCTCCACGATGAACGCGGCCTGCCCGGCGGGTACGCGATAACGCCAGTTATCCTCAAGCTCGCGCCACTCACCCCGCACCATCGGACGTACCGCAACATAGAAATCACCGTCGCGCCCGATGACCCACCCCTGACGTATTTCATGTTCCAGGCATTTCGGCACAAAAAGATCGGCGTGATTTGTATTGACGCCATCCGGTACGTTATATACCGCGATCAGCGAATCTTCCAACTGGTAGATACGTTCATACGGCGATGACGATGTCCACTTGTCGGGGTCGGTGTAATCGCCCTTCGTTGCGTTGACGACATCGGTCAGCATATGCGGGTCTTCGGGGAAGAACAGCGCGAGTTCGTAGCCAGACCAGTATGGATGCAGTGTAAACAGGAGCGTGTTATAGGCGCTGCCGATCCATGTCACATCCCATGTATGCTGCTGGATCGGCTGAAGTATTCCGCCCTGCATCGACCCAAGGCAGTAATCGGGAGTCATGTAGTTATACCGGAACACCGGCGGACTCATCATTCCGCCGTATTCGTATGCGGGAGATTCAGGGGAATCGGCGTAACGCATCAGGTAACGTACGCGCTTGGTTTCGGTATGAATGAACGGTGCATCCCGCCTGTTTGCAATGTCGGCAATCGGCTGGGGGCAGCGGTAGGAGCAGTATATCGACGTTACATCCCATGGAACGAATTCATCGGGTGGTTCAATGCCGCCAAAATATAAGTAGAAGAAATTGTTGTCGCGTGTTCCGTCACCCCAGCGTAACTGCGTGTCGTATATACGGCTGTGTCCGCCGCAGTACCGCCCCTCAAGCGCGTCCGCCGCGAAATCCGCTAACAGCAGGTCGAGGATCATACCGGCGCGTCGCTTGATGACCGGGTCTTCGGCGAATTCATACAGTATCTGCATCGGGATGATAAATGTCGCGTAATAAACCGGCGAATCGAATTCCCCTTGCCCGCGTGTCGCGGTAAGCATCGACCAGTCCGCAAGCCATTCGGCGGCGTTGCTGTAATTCTGCTGCGACGTATTCCAATTGAACCACTCATCCGGATTTGTCCCGGGGAATGTCTGCGCTGCGAGAAGCATCGCCGTATGGAACATCACCCAGTGGTTCTCGGTGTCACCGCGTATGATAGGCGTTGAGACGATGGTCTTCCGCAGCGATTCCTTTATATCCTCGGGAAGTTCATCCTCACAATACAGGTAGAGCCCTACCGATTCGATGAACCAGAACATCGAATGCCCCGGATTGGCGAGTGTGTTTCTGAGTACTTCGTAAAATTCCTCATCCGCCCTGCCCTCATTTATATACGCAATCGAATGCAGCAAGCCGACGGTATCCCCGACGGGCATTTCCGCAAGCGCCATCTTCGCGTTATCCGCTCTCTGCTCGTAACCGTGAGCATATATATCCCTGTACTCATTGCCGGGAGGCTCAACCGTACTGATGGAAAGTTTCCGGGATTTCAACTGCAAAGGTTCCGGCGGTCCGACATAGAGCGGCCCGTAATAGAGATCGTTAATGATGCCGTTCTGTTCGCTGACGAATTTCCATGTATATCCACCATTACTGCTATCGTAGAAACCTGTACGGCATCCCGCGAAGATGTGCTCATCATCATCCGAATCGAATGCGAGTGCGTAAACTGATGTATTCGGCAGGAAGTCACCGCCCCCCTGAATCCACGTTTTACCTGAGTCCAATGAGAAATGCATGGCGTACGCGTTGCCGACATAAATGCGCTCGCGATAAACAGGATGCTGCGCGATTCGGTTAATCACATCCCCCGCACCAGGCACCATTGCCCAACTTTCACCGCCATCACTCGACACCCACAATCCCTGCCCGTCGGTGCCCGCCCATATGACATCGGGGTCGCGAAGGTCCTGCCACAACGAACGTATGATCGCGTTAGGCCCGACCTTGCGATATGTTTCCCCACCATCCGGTGTGATGAACAGCCCGATTTCGGAACCGATGTACACGCGATCCTGGTCGGTACGGTCGGGACATACGCAGCTCAGGAAGCCGAACGGCTGATCGCCGGGATATTCCCAATTAATGCCGCCGTCATATGTGCGGATGAATCCGTATGCCGTCGCAGCCCAGGCGTTCGATGGATCGCGCCTGTTCATCCTGACGTCCTGCACCTCGGTAACCTGCCATCCGCCGCCGAGGAACCAATTCCGGCCTCCATCACGACTCACTTTTACGCCGATCTCGTGGGCGACATACACCCAGCGTCCATCGGGGCTTACATCAACCGAGAATGATTTCCCTTCCGGCCACGCGATGTTGCTCCAGGTCTTCCCATGGTCGTTGCTCATCTTCGGGCCGTTTGTAAACCCACCACGTCCTACCACATGCCCGTGGAAAAATATCACCGCTGACAGCAATCGATCCTCGGTGTTGTTAACAGGATTTTCCCCTCCATCCCATGACCTCGCCGAAGCCGGGTTGATTGAAAACGCAAACAAAAATAGTAATAGTAAGGATATCCTCATAGCACGCATCATCCGTACCTCGCATCACAGTTAAAAGTAAACATCAATGGGGATATGTTACACCAAGGGGAAAGAAATTACTAAGCATCCGTAACAATCTCATGCTCCACGTAGAAGCTGATCTCTTGTCCTGGGGACGCGGGCTGCCAGGGCCTGTTGAAAAAGCCGAAAAATAGGGACTGGCCTTTAGAAATGGAGAACGTCACTTCCGAACAGCGCATTATACCTGTTGCCCAACGCATGCACTACTGAGGCCTGTCCCATTTTTTCGGCACATACTTACTTGTTCAACAACCCCAGGGGTGCCTGCGGTGCGTAGGAAGGATATTCAATAAAATTACGGGTCGAATAAATTCCCAATCTCCTCGACGGTCCAATCGTTGAAATTGAGAATACGTGTGTCTTCATCCCCTGAAATATAAATGATTCCCGAACCCCACTCCGACTCCACTAACGGCCCCTTATACAAATAATTCGTCGGGAATTCCCAGACAGGATCACTCATCAGACGCCTGTCTCCATCCCATATATATGCCATCTTACGTCCATGACGATTCGTATAATGCACCTCCGGACCGTTCGCAGTCTCCACGAATTTCGGCTGTGGAGTCGAAAGAACAGCATCCACAAAATTCTCAAAATCGCCATCATCAGTGCGACGTCCAGTCTCCACGATAAACGCCGTCTGCCCGGCAGGCACCGTGTAACGCCAATAATCCTCGTGCTCCCGCCACTCGCCGGGCACCACCGGGCGTATCCCGATATAGAAATCGCTATCGTGACCGAGTATCCATCCACTGCGTGTTTCGTGATCCAGGCACTTCGGCATAAACAGGTCGGCGTGGTTCGGCCAGACATCACTCCCAGGCACGTTGTACACGGCGAGCAATGTATCTTCGAGCTGAAAGATACGCTCGTATGGCGATGATGATGTCCACTTGTCATCATCGGTATATCCCGATTTCTGGTACGACACAGATGACGTCAGCATATGCGGATCCTCAGGGAAAAACAGGGCGAGTTCGAAGCCCGACCAGTACGGATGCAGCGTGAAGCATACCGTGTTCCCGGCTTCTCCCTTCCACGTGGCATCCCATGTGTGCTGCTGGATCGGTTGAAGTATCCCGCCCTGCAATGATCCGAGACAGTAATCGGAAGTCATATAGTTATACTTATAAACAGGCGGGTTCATTCCACCGCCGTAATCGTGAGCCGGGGATTCGGGATAATCGGCATAGCGCATGATACTGCGTACACGTTTGACTTCCGTATGAACATACGGTTCATCACGCCGATGAGCGATATCCCGTATTGCCTTTGGGCAGCGGTAGGAACCATACAACGCGCTTATCGACCAGCTATGAAACCGCTCCGGCGGATCGATCCCCCCGAAAAATATGTAGAACAAATCACCATCCTGTGAACCATCACCTGAGCGAACGTGCCTGTCATACAACCTGCTGTGCCCCCCGCAGAAACGCCCGTCAAGCGAATCGACCGCCAAATCGGCCAGCAGCAGATCGAGCATCATTCCCGCTTTATTCCGCAGGTCCGCATCATCCGCGAAGTCATACAGAAGAAGCATCGGGTAGATGAAGAACATGTAGTATCCCGGTGAGTCGAATTCCCCCTGCCCTATTGTGGATGTAATCTCGAACCATTCTTCGAGCCATCCTTTGGCCTCAAGATAATTCTCCGCCGATGTATGCCCGTTGTACCACTTCGACGGCGGCGTGTACGGCCAGCTCTGGGCGCTGAGCAGCATCGCGGTATGGAACATGACCCAGTGATTCTCGGTATCGCCGCGATAGAGGCTGTTCTCAACGAGACTGTATCGCACCATGTCGGCAATATCAGGCGGGAGATCATCCTTGCAATGAAGGTAGAACATTATCGACTGCATCGCCCAGAACATGGCATGCCC
>CBDVBS010000131.1:0-8976 GCA_965372275.1 uncultured bacterium
GGAGTGCCTGGAACGACAAGCAATATTCCCGGTTATCCCGCTACATCGAGTGGAACATACGAGAGTAATTCATCCAAGGAAATAAAGGAATACAGCGTAAGCGAGACCTGGGAGCATACGGTACTTGCTCCCGGGGATGTTGAAAAATTGTCGATCAGCGTCCTCATCAATGCCGAGGAAGAGGATGCCACCCTCGTCAGCGAGATCGAGCAGCTCATACTTGCTGCCGCGAGCCTTGATACAACAAGAGGTGACCTGGTATCGGTGAAGATGATGCCGTTCGATACATCCTACCAGGAAATGATTGATGCCGAACTGGCTGATGCATCCGCATCATTGAAATTTGCACCATATCTGAAGTGGCTTCCCACGGTGTTGATATTAGCCATCTCGTTGTTCATATTCAAGCGCCTGCTCAAACCTATCAAGCAGGGTTACAAGCTGCCCCGGATCGATGAGGTGGTACCGGATGAAGACGTCGAATTACCCGCCCACGATCCTGAAGCGGTGAGGAAGGCGAAGATACGCGATGAGATATCCCGTATCGCCGAAGAGGACCCCGCATCGGCGGCAAGGATCATCAGGACATGGTTGAGCGAATAATCGTTGTTGACCATAGTCATAACGTGATATAGAATCTGATTATATGTGGAATTATTAAATGGTTTATAAATTTTTATTCACGGGTGTTTAAAGAATGACGCCGGCAGCAAAATACCGAGGTGGACAGAAAGCGGCGATACTCGTCATTGCACTTGGCGAAGAAGTGGCCGCGAAGATATATCCTCATATGAACGACGAGGAGATCGAGGATATCACCATGGAACTTGCCAACATCGGCAAGGTCGAGAGTGAGGATATTGACGATGTACTCCAGGAATTCTACGAGATAGGCGTCGCCCAGAATTACATTTCTTCCGGCGGTGTCGAATATGCCCGCAGTGTACTGGCAAAAGCCATGGGGGATGAAAAGGCCGGAGACGTGCTTAACCGCCTGTCAACATTTCTCCAGGTCAAACCGTTCGACCTTATCCGCAAGACCGACGCCAGCAGCCTGATCAACTTCATCCACCATGAACATCCGCAGACCATCGCATTGATAATCAGCTATCTTGACGCGGCGAAGGCCGCCCAGGTCGTACAGGCGCTTGAGCCCGACAAGCAGGTTGACGTCGCCAAGCGAATGGCTTTATTGGATCAGACATCCCCGGAAGTTATCCGTGAGATAGAACGCGTCCTCGAAAAGAACCTCTCAAGCCTACTGAGCCAGGAATTCAGCCAGGCAGGCGGCGTACCCGCTCTCGTCGATATACTCAACAGGGTTGACAGGGCCACTGAGAAAGCCATCCTCGAAAAACTGGAAGAGGACGACCCTGAACTGGCGGAGCAAGTCAAGAACAGGATGTTTGTCTTCGAGGACATCATTCACCTCAACGACAGGGCCATCCAGCAGGTACTCAAAGAAGTAGATACCAAGGAACTCTCGCTGGCGCTGAAGGGCGTGAGTGAAGAGGTTCTGAACAAGATAACGAAGAACTTGTCCAAACGTGCCGGGGCGATGCTTGTGGAGGACATGGAATTCATGGGGCCGGTACGGCTTAAAGATGTTGAGTCATCGCAGCAGCGTATTGTGAATGTTATCCGCTCTCTCGAAGAGGCGGGTGAGATTGTCATCGTACGCGGCGGAGAGGATGAACTCGTTATGTAAGGGTTGGAACGGACGGCGGTTATATGTCAAAGATTTTCAAATCAAGTGAACCGGTGAAGGATCGTATCATAAGTGTGGATATCGATTCTTCAAAACAGTTATCGGCTTTCGAGATGAAGCTGGTGAATCTGCGCCGGGAAGCGGAAGCGGCCCGTGCAGAAGCCGAGAACGCCGGCAAGGATATTATTGCCCTTGCGCACACGGAAGCCGGAAAGATTCGGGATGATGCCAGGCTGGAGGGCATCGAGCAAGGTAAGACCGAATCATTGGCCAAGATCGAGGAACTCGCCAAATCGTTATTGAGTGAGATAGACAGGGCCGTACAAACTCAGAACGAGCTGATCAGTAAAGCCCGTGAGAGTGTTATCGATTTCACCTTTAAATTGACGAAACTTATTCTCGGATCCGAAGTAAGCGAGAATCCGGATATCGTCGAGAAGCATCTGGCCCGGTTACTCGAACGCCTGAATGTAGAAAGCAAAGTCAGGATATACATCTCGGATGAAGATTTCGACACTATCGAAAGCTTCCTCCAGGATTCCGCGTACAATATGGATTCCGGCGGTTATGAAATCATGGTCGATACGTCACTCTGCAGGGGAGGAATCAGGGTGGATACATCCTCGATGGGTATCGACGGCAGCTTCGAAGGTATGCTCCAGAGGGTGGAAACGGTTGTACGGAATATGCTGAGCGAAAATGAGTGAACCCACACCTGACAATATAGATATCACTCACTTAAGCGATATCCTCGACAAGATCGACCCGTTGCTTTGCCGGGGCAGGATAAGGCTTATCATCGGCCTTAAAGCGGAAGCATGCGGTCCGAGGGTGCCGATCGGGACCCTGTGCCGCATCGATGACGGGGCAAGCGGACGGATGGCCGAAGTGGTCGGCTTCCAGAATGAGATGGCCATTCTTACGCCGTTCAGCGACTGGGAAGGAATCAAGCAGGGGGCAAGTGTCGAATTCTTAGGTTCTCCCTTAATGATTTCTGCCGGTGATTTCCTCCTTGGGAGAGTTTTGAACGGGCTTGGGGAACCTATAGACGGCAAGGGCCCGCTTCCACCGGGAGCGAAGATCACGGTTATGAACGATGCTCCGAACCCTGTGGAACGCCCGATGATCGATGAACCCATCGCCACTGGTGTACGCGCCATTGACGCACTTTGCACAATGGGCAAAGGACAGCGGTTGGGAATATTCTCCGGCCCCGGTGTCGGCAAGAGCGTTCTCCTTGGAATGATAGCCCGCAACACTTCCGCCGATGTCAATGTCATCGCCCTCATAGGTGAGCGCGGCCGCGAGGTTCGTGAATTCCTTGAGAAAAGTCTCGGCGAGGAAGGCCTGAAGCGAAGCGTTGTCGTGGTGGCGATCTCGAATGAATCGCCGATCGTTCGTCTTCGCGGAGCATATGTTGCCACGGCGATCGCCGAGTATTTCCGCGACAGCGGCCGCGATGTCATGTTCATGATGGACAGCCTCACGCGCTTCGCGTTTGCCGCAAGGGAAGTGGGGCTCACAAGCGGCGAACCGCCTGCCACGAGAGGCTATACGCCGTCGGTATTCACGCTCATCCCGCGTTTGATCGAACGTACCGGCCGTACACCGCAAGGCAGTATCACCGGACTCTACGCGGTTCTCGTCGAAGGTGACGACCTCACCGAACCCGTCAGCGATACCGCCAGAAGCGTGCTGGACGGACATATCATACTCGGGCGTGACCTCGCCGAACGTCACCACTGGCCCGCCGTGGATGTACTGAAGAGCCTTTCGAGAAGTATGGCCGATATCACCGAGAAGGAACATCGGACAACCGCCGGCAAGCTGCGCACGACGTTGGCGACATACCGTGACGCGGAAGACCTGGTGAATATCGGGGCATATCGTAGCGGTTCGAACCCGGGCATCGATTATGCAATCCAAAAGATCGGTATGATAAACGAATTCCTGCAACAGGATATGTATGAAAAAGTCGACTTCTCTCAAGCAGTGCAAGGGCTCCAGCAAATTTTCATCGGCACGGATAAACCGGCAACGGTGAACATCCCTATCCAGCCCGGCGGGGGTGAGGGATAACGATGGCCCTGAAACCCTTCGTATTCCGCTGGCAACGTATGCTTCGATTATCCGAGGGTTTCGAGTTGGACCGACGTAACGCGCTTGCCGCGGCATTGGCGGAACTCGCGAGAGCCGAGGATGCACGTGACAGGACGATCGGGGAACTCGGGAAGCAAAGAGTGAAGAGGTTTGAATTACTTTCCGCGGGTACCGATATCACGATAATAAGGAACAACTACCTGCGCGAAGTTGCCTTGACCCTGCGTATCGAGGTCCAGGGGGATGTCATAGTCGAACATGAAAAGACCGTTGAGAAAAGGCGCGTTGAGTTGACCGAGAGAATGCGGGAACGTAAGACATACGGTAAATTGCGGGAGAGGGCTCTCGATCAACATAATATCGAGATGAAGCGTGAAGAGAATCGTATTACTGACGATGTGGCGGCCATAGCATTCGGGAGGGCACAAAGAGATGAAAATGGCAAGGATTAGCATAAACCAGCACGGTCGGATTCCATTACCTCTTATCATAGTGCTTGTAGTGATCATAGGCGGCGCCATATTTGCGTTTTTAGCGTACAGCGGAGTGATCAATATTCCGGGTATTACTCCCGAGAAGGAAGAGGAAGAGGCACCGGTGAAGGTCGAAATTACTGTCGAGCAGCAGCTTTCAAACCAGTTGAAAACCATTAACCGGACGAACCTCGGTAACCTGGAAAAGATATCCAAACTCGATGAACTCAGCGAGTTGAAAGATGAGCGTATCGCCAATCTCCAGGCAGAGGTTGACCGTCTGGTAGGCCTTGTAAAGCTGACGGATGAGAACGCCGTAAGGGATACCGCATCGACTTTCGAAGCGATGGCCCCGGAGAATGCCGAGAAGATATTGGCCAAGTACGATCCTGAGAAATCGGTGTTGATTTTGGACGCGATGGAAGATAAGAAATCGGCGGCGATCCTCGAACTTATGGCCCCCGATATCGCCGCGCAGATTACGCAGATGATGGCGGGCTTTATCAAACCGTTCGGCCAGCCTACCGAGCCTGTTGAGACCCCCCCTGCTCAACCGTCCGCAGCCACAGGAGGTCCCGCCGCAACCGGCGGCGGATAATTGAAACGGTCCACAGGTTTCCGAATTGAATAGATGACCAATTAGAAATGGATGTAACCCACGAAAAGAGATTCGTGGGTTACTTTGATTAAGGGTTACGTGGATGAATAGGTTATCCGAACCACGACCGTGAGGGAGTGGACATCTTATGAGGACACTGACAAACTTCGAAGACGTCGCTTGTCAGTGCCACCCGGAGTGCCACGCGAAAATCGATAACACCAATATACCCGACTGGATTAATCATATTGCACTGATTAACTGATTATGTGGTATATTTATTTACGTAAGCCCTTAACGTAATAGACCAATCTTAAAAACTGATCTCATATGGGAAAGAGGTTTGCCATGAACATTAAAAAGAATATCCCCCTCGCATTTGCATCAATCATCCTGTTGGTGCTCTTATGCGGCTGTGACGCAACCCGGATACCGATACAAGCTCTGAATCCGTTGAACCTTCCTGATGCGACAGCATTCCTCGCGGGCGGGCATCCGATGGACGGTGTGAATTATGAGCGGAACAACAGGTCGCAATACCTGCTGCCTGCTTCACTGGACAACTTCGCATCCTTTGATACGCCAATCAGGGACTCTATAAAAGAGACATATCACTCATTTGTTTTAACCAGTGACGAGAGAATATATCTTGGGGGACACTTCAACTACGATATCGCTCATGCACAGCCATACAACCATCATTTCCAGGGATACAGCTTGTGGTCGTTCTATTTCGGTGAGGACAGCGGTACCGAGTACGACGGGGGGATGGAAACCTTTGCAACGAGCGTGGGAGCATTCACCCTGACAAATAAGGATGAGTATCACTACCCCATACCGAGAGATATAACCTCTTATACATCTTCGTTCCTTCACTACATCGGATGGCCCGAACCGGTTGTCGATGTTACGAAAACATGGACGGTCGATACGAAGTGGGATGCCCCATTCCTGTACAATGGAACACCCATGCAATTCACCCACGTTCTGCCGTTACCGGACGGCCGGGTGATACTTTCCATAAACGACGGTCAACCACCCGTAGTCCCCGATCTATGGTTGCTTGATGAGAATGCCGTACCCATCGATAAATTCAGGCCCGGTGCCCACGTGACGGGGTTTGCATATAATGGTGAAACTGGAGTAACTTATGTCGCCACTGAAGGGGGGCTGAAATTTTACGACTTGGAATTCAATGAACTATGGAACAGCTTTTCCGGCGGGCCACGATTCGCGGAAGAATATCCTGTAATTGGCGATGATGGAGCCATCTGGGGATGCATGGATGGTGTCCTCAGGCGTTTGGGGCCTGGAGGTAATCCGGGAGGACAAATATCCTGCGGGGCGTTGATGCGTCCTGTAGTGTTGAATGATGGAACGATCGCGGTTATTACCGATTCGAGTATCAAATACTTCGATGATGAATTGAACGAAACAGGGGAAATCGCGTTGCCGACCGGGCCGGATACAGGTGAGTCTTACACTCGTCCGCCACTCGTTGATGCCGATGACAGGATGATTCTGTTCAACGTGATGGATCTATTTATTATTGATATGGATGGAAATATAATCGCCCATAGATCATTCGATAACCTGATCCGGGAAGTACGTCTCGGCCCGGAGCACTTGTTCGTCGCGTTGGATTATGAGATATACAGGTTTCCGAGTTGATAATGAATGAGGAGAGGGAATCATGCGAATAACATTTTTGATGTCTTTAATTCTGTTGATTGCCATGCTCCCCCAAAGTTGTAGCAGTAACGTTATTCCACCTGTTACGCCACCCCAGAATGGAGGGAATGAACCGCCTGGTGATGACGGTAGATGGGATGATGATAAATATAGCGATTACCTTGGCGACGGGCATCCGATCGAGGGAATCAACTATAGGAGAAATAACCGCTCACAATATCAACTGCCGGATTGCCTGACGGCAGATGATTTCATAACACCCTTCTCTTACGAAGAATATTACGAAGCTCCTGATGACATAATTGACAACAGGCGGTTCCATTCACTTGTTATAAGCGGTGATGAGAAGCTTTATTTAGGGCGCTATTTATACTACTACAAGGGTTTTTCAAACGAAATCAGGGCAATTTGGGAATCGACTGAAACATCCGATTTATCTTCATTTTACTTCGATGAGAATTCGGGGACATATATGGATGGTGGTCAAAAAGTAATCCTCACCTCTCGCGGAGTGATGTCGTATTCCCGTAAGCGGACACGAGATGCATCCCGGAGTAGTGCCGGACCACCGGTTAACGAAAGCAGTGTGGTGAATTATTCATATTTCCTTAAATATGGTGTATGGCCGGAACTTCTAACCAGCAGCAGCGAGAACTGGGGAATCTATTATTTTACGTATGGTGATTACGATTTCGGAGACTGGTCATCACGGCGTTTCAAGGACTTCCTTCCACTTCCTGATGATCGCATTCTTGTTTCATTCACCAGAGATGACAATCTCACGCCAAATCACCTTCAAGTACTTGATGGTGCTTTAGATGTACTCCATGAACTCGAATTCCCCGGGGAAATAACAGGCCTTACATTTTATAATCCTACTGCTTGCAGTTATATATCAACGACTGACGGGTTATATTGCTTCGACTTGGCCTTCGGGGAAATGTGGAATACTACATCGAACGTGCCTGGTTTCACTGACAATATCCCTGTAATAGCGGATGATGGTTCATTAACAGGATGCTTAGACGGTGTGCTCAGGCGGATAAGCCCTGATGGTGCACTCGCTTCAGAACAACATTGCTGCGCACGAATAAGGCCGGTTATTCTTAACGACGGGACAATTGCCGTGATAACCGAATCGACAATCAAATATTTCGATGATGATTTGAATGAAACAGGCGAAATTCCTTTGCCGAGTGGGACTGATACCGGCACGCAGTACATCCGGCCTCCCTTGGTTGATGCCGGTGATAATATGGCATTGTTCAACGGAAGTGATCTATACATCATCGATAGAGATGGGAATTTGATTGCGGAGCGGACGTTTGATGATGATATCCGCGAAACCCGCCTCGGCCCGGAGCATCTGTTCGTGGCGTTGGATTATGCGATTTACAGGTTTCCGAGTTGAGGACACTGACAAACTTCGAAGACTCGCTTGTCAGTGCCACCCTGAGGTTTGGGTAGTGGGTGAGAGGGCACGGGTAAGCTCGAAGACTCGCTTATCCGTGGCACCAACAGGCTTGATGAAAACTATGTAGAGCACGCCCATTCTCGAAGACTCGAAGTGGGCGTGACACCCGATATGATATCCACAGAGAAACACTGAGGTGATGCACCGAGGTTCCCGCTCTAATAAAGGCTTAAGTCGGTATCGGAGAGATTTCGAATATGGTAATATTCCCGCCGTTTATGGCGGTTTTTTGTGTATAAAATTGTGTTGCTTAACTCAGATTGATTGAAGAAAACGAAAATAAAACACTGGTAAAGGACATTCCCGATACTGATGAACAGGGCGTGCGGCGCAGCCTGCGGTTGAGTATATGGGAAGGTGCGTCCTACAGCGTAATGGTCGGCTTCGCAGAGGTCTATTTCATCCCGCTGCTATTGGCCATCGGCGCGACCAATTTCCATGTGGGTTTCCTCATAGCGGTGATGCAATTATTCCTCGGATTCTCCCAGTTTGGCGGACTCGCGCTGCTTGAACGCACCCGCGCGCGTAAACGCATCATGGTCTGGGGCGGAGCAGTACATATCGGGTTCATACTAATCATAATACTTGGAGTCATCCAGGGATGGATCACGCCGATCATTTTCATACTGCTTGCCGGGGGCTATTTCGCTGCTGTAGGCGCTACGATACCGTCGTGGACAAGCCTGATGGGAGACCTGACATCGGGGGGAGAACGGGGGGAATATTTCGGAAGACGGAATTCGATCTGCCATCTCGTGTTCTTCGTGTGCATGCTCGCCGGGGGAGGAATCCTCGAATTATTCGACCAACTGGATCTCAAGCTCACGGGCTTTGCGATAATTCTCATCGTTGCGTTCTTCGGCAGGGGCGGTTCGACATATTTGTACACCCGTTTCTATGAAGGTGCGTATCAGTATGTAAAGGATGCATC
>CBDVBS010000132.1:0-8888 GCA_965372275.1 uncultured bacterium
GCCGATGGATGGTCAATATTCCACTGAACCTCCATAAGCTTGCCCGTGTTATTCCGGGTGCCACTGACAAGCGTCGACGTGAACTCAATCTCCCTAAAGAAGTTTCTAAGCTTGTCAGTGTCTTAACATGTCCGCTCCCTGACGGTCGCGGCTCGGATGGTTGTTCGGATGTTTGATCTCCGTGTGCCACGGGCAAGCGCCGATGGATGGTCAATATTCCACTGAACCTCCATAAGCTTGCCCGTGTTATTCCCGACACCGCTATCCTCGAAGACTCGTAGTAGCGGTGGCACCCGGACCAGTGGCACCAGGGCTATACCGCTTACATAAAAAGAAACCCCCTCGTATGAGGGGGACCCTTCTCAGTCAATTTAAGTATTTGTCGGGATGGATTTCTTATCCACCACCGCAACCGCCGCCCCCGTTACCTCCACCACAGCCTCCGCCGCCGTTGCCTCCACCATTGCCCCCGCCATTTCCTCCGCAACCGCCATTGCCACCGTTGCAGTCACCGTCGCAACCTTCGCAGTTCTCGCACTCGTCACAATTGCCACCGCATCCGCAGTCGCAATCGCCCGGGCCGAAGCAACCACCGGTTCCTGGCTCGCGATCACCAGGAGGAGCCTGCCGGCATTTGCCATCGCCCAAACCGCAGTCTCCATCGCCATAACCTTCACCCTGGGCGGTGAGATCGGCGGTAGAGATATCGGCGCCAGAGCTGCAGCTAATTCCGAACAACATCAATCCGAGGAGAAGAACAATCACTAAAACAACATGTCTCATGTTGCCCTCCATTTGGATTTTTCTTTCCCGGACATCTTACTTAAATTAGTAACTAATATCAAGTACTTCCCTGATTGGCTTCAGAAGTGATTTACGACATGATAGAAAGAAGGACTCTTTAAGGATTTGCGCACAAGGTAAAACACCGCTGTCCGCGAAGACGCGGATAGTGGTGGCACACAGACCCGTTGCATCCGGCGTTTGATTTTTTAGCTGGGAGATAGATACCTGGCCGACCACAAGTTCTTCTGAATCCTAACCCCTTGCGAAACCGTCAAGCCTCCCCTGCCAGGTATAAACATTATGGAACATCCCATCCGAATCCATCTGTATGAGGAACGCTGCGAAATCCGCCGCAGTCGATACCATCGCAGCTTCCGGCCCCGGATCAAAATCAACCGTCCCGGAAAAATCCCCAATTATATAGAGTGTGCCTTCATCATCCACATATATCCTCTCGGCAGCCAGCCAATCGGCGGAACTCCATGTGCGCGCCCATTGAAATACGCCGTCAGTGTCCATGTTAATTAAGTAGGTATGGTACATCTCACGCGATACGAACAACTCATCCTCCGAATCGGGGTCGATGGATATGTAATTGGGCTGCTCACCGACGATGTAAACATTATCCTCGTTATCTATCGCAACACCGAAGACATACATCACACCAGGCACGACCCATGTCTTCACCCATACGAAATCCCCTTCCGGTGATAGTTTAAGAAGATATCCATTGAAACTCGACATCGGTTTACGCTCTTCGACTTCCGGACCGGGGGCGAAATCAACCATGCCGAGTCCGAAATCAAGCGCGCTCCCAAGGCCGAAATCACCGGCGATATACACGAATCCATCGCTGTCCACCGCGACATCCTTGGGCTCACAGGCGTCCCACCTGTACACATCCTGAAAATTCCCATCCGCATCGATCTTGATGAGACAGGATTTGCCGCCGCCCTTGGCGATGTTCCTTATTTTTCCATCACTTGCGGTGAAATCAAATGTTTGCCAGATGCGGCTTATAATGAAAATATTCCCATCATCATCCACGGCGACACCGGAAGCTTCATCCCAACCATCATTACCCCAGGTGCAAGCCCATTCGAATTTCCCCCTTGAGTTCAGCTTGACTAAATAGGAATCAGGTTTGCCATTCGAATTCCTGACGAATTCCCTTCTGCCGGGATCAAAGTCAACCGTATCGGTGAAATTACCGACAAGATAAATATTGCAATCGGTGTCGAATGCCGCGCTTGAAATACCACCGACCGGATCATCACACCAGGCGGTCACCCAGCGGAATTCGCCCTCCGGCGAGAATTTCACAAAATACGATGCCGAATCCCTATCCGATGTAAGCATCGCTCTGCCGCTGCCGGGATCGAAATCCTTGATTCCGCTGAAGAGGCCGAAGACATACTTGTTGCTGCAACCATCAACTACGATACTGTAAGGGTGATCCCAGGATTCACCCCGCAGATCCAGGAAATCATTACTTGCTGAACTGGTCTGTTCCCTGCCCTCAGCTACAGGAGCTGAAAGTAGGAATCCCCCAAGACAGATGATGGTAATTATAATTACTGAATTCCTATACAACACAAATGCACCTCCGTGTTCAGTGCAAAATCGACTATTGGTAGAAGAATAATGTCGAATTTATCATTCCTTCTCAAACAGTGTCTGCCCTATCCTCACCATATTCGCCCCTTCTTCTACGGCAATCCTGAAATCGTGGCTCATTCCCATGGATAGGTATCGCATCTCGAACCGTTCGGCTTCCTGCATCTTCAGCCGTTCAAATGCTTCCGCCAGTCTCTTGAAATATTTGCGCGTTTCCTCTGGGTCCGGAAAATAGGGCGGCATACCCATAATGCCGAGGATGTGAATTCTATCCATGCCCTTGACCACCGTTACCAACTCATCGACTTCCGACAAGTCCATCCCGGTCTTCGCTTCCTCTTCGCTGACTTTCAACTCGATGAGACATTCAACCTTCTCCCTGTCCTGCTTCTCGGCCACTTTCTGTATCTCCTCGGCGAGGTGTATTGAGTCGAGGGATTGGATCATGTCGAACATACTCAGCACAACTTTCACTTTATTGCGCTGCACGTGGCCTATCATATGCCTCTGGTAATGCTTCCCGGGACCGATCAATTCCTCCAGCTCGGCATCGGCGGCGGGGAACTTGTCACGGATATCCATCGGGCGGTTCTCGCCGATATGTCTCACGCCGTCACGTACCGCCGCGACGATAGCTTTATGGTCGAAGTACTTCGTTACCCCGACGATGATCACATCATCAGGATTGCGTCCCGATGGTTCACAGGCCTCGGCTATATCCCCCTTGACCCTTTCGAGATTTTTTGCGACGTTGAAATCCATTACTGCTCCACGATTTGGAAATATTTCATGAGCCTTATTATATACTCAATTTGGGAAAATGGGGACAGTCACCTATTTTATGAAAATATATTTGACTATGGAATAGTACATATGGAATAAAATAGGTGACTGTCCCCATTTTCCCCTTTGGTAACTAACCCCTGTCTTCTAATATCTTTTTATCCCATCCCGATTCGCGAGATGCCTTTCGAAACGCTGCGCGCCAGTTCCGCCAGTCATGGGCCGCGGACAGGATGATCCCGGAAGTAGCTTCATCTCCCACAGACAGGATACCCTGGAATATTGCCATCTCGGGACTCTCGCTGCTGAATGAAACGTAAGGCAATCCGGCCAATCCATCACGCATCATTTTCAAACGCGACCGCAGTCCCGCCATATCGAGCATGGCTTTGCCTTCCCAGGGCGTGTTTGCCTTCGGTACGAAAAGGGAGACACTCACATCAAGCTCAGCCTTTCCACCCATGGAACGTAAATTCACCTGCTCTGAAATATCATTCAGAAGTTGAATTGAATCTTCGATATCCGATTGCACTTCGCCGGGAAGTCCCGCGATGAAATATACTTTGACCGCCTTGATACCCGCATCATAAGCGGCTTTCACGCGGTCGATGACAAGCTCGGACGGGATGATCTTGCCGATCTCCTTCTGTAATCGTGCCGAGGCTGATTCCACGGCAAATGTGACTTTTCGCTCTCCGCTCTCAGCAAGCAGTTGAAGCAGTTCATCCGACGTGTTCCTTATATTCAGCGATGACAGCCCGACGCGTAATTCCAAACCGATGCAGAATTCAATGATCTCCTTCAAACGCGGGTAGGTTCCGACGGAACTTCCGACAAGACCAACCCCGGAAGCAGTGGTTTTACTTTTAATGATGTCAGTAAGAACATTGAAGTCGGCATTCCGGCAGGTTCCCTTGTTATGCCCGACAAGGCAGAAGCTGCATCCGACATCACATCCTCGTGAAGCTTCGATAAGAAAAGCCGATTCACTCCACACAGATTCCCCCGACTCGTCTATGTGAATGAAATGCGCCGGATCATCGGGGAATTTATCATATGTCGTCCACCGGGGCGTCCATCCATCCAAAACGGTTACTCCCGGAACAAAGGCCGTACCCATCGCCGCCCACTCGCCAAGCACCGCTTCCCTTGCATCGATGAAACCCGGACCGCGAAGGGTTTTCAAAAATTCCTCGAACCGTCGGAGGTATGAATGCAGCACACCTTCGCATTCGCCCATATGGACGGCGTCGGCTATCTCAAACAACGGAAGCGGGTTGACCGACGGGGCGATACCCCCGACGAAAATCAGCGGCAGGCCTTTCCGGTCGGCACGGCGCGGCGCAATACCCGCATCTATGAGCATCTTCGCAAAGCGTATGTAATCAAGTTCGTAGGAAATCGATACGAAGACGATGTCGGCTTCCTTCAGGGATCCGCCATCGCTGGCGATTATGTGAGCTCCCCCGCCTTCATCCTCAAAGAAAAAACGACGGATATCGCATCCGTCATATTCAAGCAATTTTCTCAGCAGCGTCTGAAATCCCAGGCCGCCCATACCCACACCGAAAGAATTCGGGAATACCGCCGCCGCGTTTAATGTTCCCCGGCCCGTGTAATAATCAACCATCAGTCACTCCCGGGGTGCCGTACCGTTCATCAGTTACTCTTATCCCGCCTGAGGAACGCCGGTATATCGAGATCATCCTCGTCGAGGAACTCGGTCGATTTCTCAGCCTCTTTTCTCATCTCACCAGTTGCAGGACTAAACCCGCGACTTTCCTTAAGCGGCATATCGAGTCTTTCGCCCCCCTCGTCGAACCCCGTGGCGAGTACGGTAACCCTGACCTGGTCCTTCATCCGGTCGTCAATAACGGCGCCGAAGATGATATTCGCTTCGCGGTCGCTGACATTGTAAACCTCGTCGGCCGCCGCTTTCACTTCACCCAAAGTCAGGTCGGTGGGGCCGGTGATGTTGATGAGGATTCCGCGCGCGCCTTCGATGGATGTCTCCAACAGCGGCGATGTGATAGCCTGTCGTGCCGCCGCGACCGCCCTGTCCGCTCCGGTCTGCTGGCCGATTCCTATGAGCGCCGTGCCGGCTTCCCACATGATCGACTTAACATCAGCGAAGTCGAGGTTGATCATTCCCGGTATTATAATCAGGTCGCTTATTCCCTGTACGCCCTGCCGAAGTATATCATCAGCTATCATAAACGATTCGGCGAGAGTCGTTTCAGGCGCTACGACCTCGTGCAGCTTGTCGTTCGGGATCGTCATCACTGTATCCCACACGCCGCGCAAAGCCGTAATGCCTTCCTCCGCCACGCGCGCGCGTTTGTATCCCTCGAATGTAAACGGCTTTGTCACAACGGCGATGGTAAGGGCATCCTTCTCCTTGGCGATCTCGGCGATGATCGCCGCCGCGCCGGTCCCGGTGCCGCCGCCCATACCGCCGGTGATGAAGATCATATCCGCGCCCTCAAGGGCTTCGCCGATTTCGGCCTTGCTCTCCATTGCGGCTTTCAAACCGATTTCCGGATCACCACCTGCACCGAGTCCCTTGGTGAGCTTACTGCCTATCTGTATCTTTTTTTCCGCCGGGTTATAGGCGATGGCCTGGGCGTCGGTATTGATAGTGATAAACTCCACGCCCTGTAGCCCGGTGTGGATCATGCGGGCGATTGCATTACCCCCCGCGCCACCGACGCCGACTACTTTTATCCTGGCATATGCAAGTGGTTTCTTCTTCGTATCCCTTTTCAGGTTGGTCTCCTCGACCATCCATGGGAAGAGTTTCCCTCCCTGACCGGCAGCATCAGTTCCTTCCTCGCTGCTCAACTCATTTTCTTCTTTCTTGTTTTTCTTCGAATTCTTGGCCATCACGGGCTCCTTTTTTCAGAATTCCCCTCCGGGCTGAAATCACCCAAGGGAATTCATGGTCTATTTCGTCAGGGTTCTCCACCAGCCGCTCACTGATACGCGGCGCTTCAGGTTGGTGAAGATACCCCCGTTTGATTCCCTGGTCATCTGCAAGTAACGCTTAAACCCGAGTTTGATCAACCCGACGCCGGTAGCGAATATCGGGCTTCGCACATCGTTCGACAAACCGGCAATTCGCTGAGGGAAACCGACCCTCGCGGTTATGCCCAACACATCCTTCGCTTTTTCAGCGGTTCCTTTCAACAGGGTCGCGCCGCCGGTTAACACGATACCCGCTTTAAGTCCCCTGAACGCGCCGGCATCGTTCACCCTCTCACCTATCATCTCGAATATCTCTTCGATGCGCGGGCCTAATATTTCAGCGATAATTTTCACCGGGATATAATCGTTCCCGCCATCCGACTGGACGATCTCTATCACTTCATCGGAACCCATATCCTCGGGTTTGACGCTTCCGAAATTCATCTTGATACGTTCCGCTTCCTTCAGGGAAATACCGAGCCCGCGCGCAAGGTCGGAATCGAAATGATCCCCGCCAAGAGCAACCACGGTCGCATAGTGCCCGACACCCTCATGAAATACTATCGCATCGGAAGTGCCGCCGCCGATGTCGATCAGCAGGCAGCCGAGATTTTTCTCGCTGTCGTCGAGCACCGCTTCAGCGCTGGCAAGCGGATTGGGAAACAGGCCCATAACTTCAACCTGGCTCCCATTTACGATGCGATAGATATCCTCTGTATGACCGGTACCGCCAAGGAATGCAGCGGCCTTCAACTTCAGACGTTCGCCCCTGCTTTCCTCGGGGTTAAGACCGAGCCTGTTACCATCAACCGAATACACCAAAGGCTCAATTGCAATCACCCGTTTTCCGCGCGGCGGTGAGTATTTCAAAGTTGCTTCTTTCAACTGGCTGATTTCGGAATTCGTTACACCCTTGATCTGATCGGCGATGAAGACTTCAAAATCTTCTTCCACCGTGCGAAGCGCCTGTCCGCTTGCACCGGCGAAACCGCGAAGTATCTCCAGCCCCGATGTTCCTTCCGCCTGCTTTATTGCATCCTTGAGAGAATTGATCGTCCTGTCGACATCATTTATAATCCCTTTGCGAAGCCCCATTGAAGGCGCTTTCCCGACGCCAAGTATTTCAATACCTTCGTCCTGATCCACCTTCGCGATGACGGCACATGTTTTCGACGTGCCTATGTCGAGACCGACGATGATGTCGCTCATAGGTACGGGAATCCTTTTTTGTTTATATTTTTCCCGTTAACTTGGTACAAGTATTACAACGGATATCAGGAATTATAGAAGAAATATTTTTCACAGGCAACAAAATATATTCAAAAATCACTTATTTTCCATTTTTCGATACAACCTTGTATAAGTTTAGCAGGAAAACTGTGGCAATCGGGATGGTTGCGACAAGCCGCAGATCCTCTCCGATCGATACTCCGAATTCAAGGATGATCAATCCGAAGATGCATCCCGCGAGGAAGTGAAGGATCACCGGTTTGGTCAATGACTTTGGAGCAGCATCTACAACCTGTTTCGACCACGTCAGCCAACCGTAGCTCAACGCTTCCAACAGTGCAAGAAGTACCACCGCCGCACCGGCGGAGAAGACAACTTCCCGGTGAAGTAATATTAACCAACCTATTATGAAGCCCGCCAATAGTGCGATTGCAACCTGTATCATCCGCCGCCCCCTTCCCCGGCAACCTCGTCAGGAATGATATTCTCGTCAACGCCGCCAAGAATTGAACGGGCATGCAGCCACAACGTGATACCGTTGTACTTCGGTATAAACACCCTGTCGGAAGTCTCAACATTCGAGTCGATGTTGATGAGTTTCAAATCGTCAAGGTAACCGCCGCGAATTTCCAGCACCGTTTTCAGAAGACCAGGTTCACCGATCGCCCGAATCTCAAACGGCGGGACCATCCGTGTGTCATTCACTATGATCGCCCCGCCGGAGCAGCGTACCGGTGTAAAGGTAGTGATCCTCTCCATCGTACCGCCGCCGGGTGAGCCGATCGCGACCGCATCGGCATCGTTATGCCAGAGCTCATTGATGATATCCAACAGGTCCTGCTGGTGAATCAGAAACTGTCCCGGTTTTTCATCCGGGAAACCCGATGACTTGCTCTCGGACAGCGTCAGAATAATTCCCCGACCGATTACATCCGTCATGCCGGCAATTTCCCGGTATCTCCGAACCGCGAGAAGAAGGTCCTGTGAATAACCCTTCTCCTCCATGAGCCGCTTCTCGATCTTGGCATATTCCTGACGCTCGGAATCCAACTGGTCTTTCAGAAGCTGTATGTCCTTCTCGGTGGATGTGCCGATTGGAATATCATCGCGTACCGGGGTTATCCCAACCTGGTCTTCCTTGCCGCCGAGACCCGAGATCGGCAGGCTCAGGTAGAAGCCCACCGCAGCAGCGGCAATGAGCAATATTACAGGCACCGGCCGTTTCGATCTGAATTTTATTTCCGTCTTCATCTTGCGATCCTTCTTTCAACCTCACCCATAACCTCCCATGCCGCTACCCTCACGGCCTCCTTACCATCAGACCACTCGCATAAAGTATATGTTCGAAATTCCGAGCGGTTAACACCCCGTCCGAAATTTGCCAGGTGCAGATCGATATAATCATAGTCGTTGAACTTACCGGTATCAACAGCTTTCACGATTTTCGCGATGTCATTGATCACGCCCGGATCGAAATTGAATCCCCCGATCACGATGGGCGGCAGCCC
>CBDVBS010000133.1:0-8842 GCA_965372275.1 uncultured bacterium
GGTGATCAGAAAAAAGATCAAGGGTGCCGTCGAGTATGAACCCGATACTGGACTTCGCGATACGGAGCAGGTGCCGTTGCTCGAAGAAGGTGGCGTCGAGGCGTTCTTCAAACGCGAGGTGTTGCCTTATGTTCCGGATGCATGGATTGACCATTCAAAGACCCGGATTGGTTATGAGATATCGTTTACACTGCACTTTTATAAACCACAGCCATTGCGCACTCTCGACGAGATAAAGGCTGATTTACTCGCGATTGAGAATGAGAGTGAAGGATTACTTAAGCAGATCACAGGAGAATGAAGATGGCAGGCAACCACGATATCGAAAAAACCAACGAGATTTTGATCTACACAGGCCCGGACGGCGGAGTAAAAGTAGAGGTTTTTTTTCAGAATGAAACACTTTGGCTGACCCAAAAACGCATGTCCGACCTATTCGGGGTTGAGGTCAACACGGTAAATTACCATCTGAAGGAAATCATGGAGTCTGGTGAGCTGGATGAAAATTCAGTTATTCGAAAAATTCGAATAACTGCCACAGATGGCAAGAATTATCTAACAAACTTGTACAATCTCGATGCGGTTATTGCTGTCGGATACCGCGTGAACTCCTATCAGGCCACCAGGTTTCGTATCTGGGCCACTGGAGTACTAAGAGATTACATCATCAAGGGCTTCGCTTTGGATGATGAAAGAATAAAACAGGGAAAACACTGGGGCAAAGACTATTTCGATGAATTACTTGAGCGAATCCGCGAGATCAGGGCATCCGAAAGGAGGTTCTATCAGAAAATAACCGACATTTATGCCCAGTGCTCTATCGATTATGACTCAAACGCCCCTATTACTCAAGAGTTCTATGCCACTGTTCAGAATAAGCTACATTGGGCTATCACTAAAAAAACCGCTGCAGAAATTATTCTAAGCAGAGCTGATAGCGGAAAAACTCACATGGGTCTTATGAGTTGGAAGCATGCTCCGGATGACAAGGTCTTAAAGTCTGACGTTAATATAGCTAAAAACTACCTCAATGAAGACGAGCTTCACCACTTGAACCGAGTTGTGAGCATGTATCTGGACTTTGCCGAAAATCAGGCAGAGAAACAGATAGTGATGACCATGACAGACTGGGCAAAACGGCTTGATGCTTTTCTGGAATTTAATGAGTATGAAGTACTCAAGAGTGCCGGAGTTGTCTCTGCGAAGGTCGCAAAAGAATTGGCGGAAACCGAATATGATAAGTTCCGGATCGTTCAGGACAGGGAATTTGCGAGCGATTTCGATAGAGAAGTAAAACGACTGCATGAGAAAAATGGGACAGGGGAGGATGAATGATGGGCCTTCAACCATATCCCGAGTACAAAGACTCTGGTTTGCCATGGCTTAAGGAAGTGCCAGTGCATTGGGCGATTCACCGCGGCAAATACGTTTTTAAAAGTATCGATATTCGTTCTAAGACTGGTAAAGAAGAGCTCCTAACGGTATCCTCTCAACGGGGTGTTGTCCGCCGCCAGACAATGAAAGTTACAATGTTTCAGGCTGAATCCTACATCAACCACAAGCTCTGCTGGCCTGGAGATTTGGTAGTTAACAGTTTGTGGGCTTGGGCAGGAGGTCTTGGTGTATCTAAGAACCACGGCATCATCAGTACCGCATATGGTGTCTATCGCCCTAAACCCGGTTTAGAGGAATATGCTGGATTTATCCACGAATTGGTTCGCTCGGCTCCATTCCATTGGGAACTGCAAGTAAGATCGAAAGGAGTATGGACTTCTCGTTTGAAACTCACGGACGATTCGTTTCTAACCGCTCCTTTGCCATTGCCAACTTTGAGTGAAGCTCAATCCATCGTCCGTTATATTTCACAACTTGACCGTCGCATTAACCGCTTCATCCGCAACCGGCGGCAGCTAATGGCAGTGCTAAGCGAACAAATGCGCGGGATTATCCGGAAGTATACTACTCGCGGGGTTGATTCTGATGTTGCTTTCCGGCCAACCCTGATCACCCAATTCAAAGAAATGCCGGTTCACTGGGAGGAATCCCAAGTTAAGCGTGAAGTCAACAATTTAGATCACCGCAGAGTTCCACTAAGCAGCGCCGAGCGAGGCACGATGAGCTCGCGCCAGTATGACTATTACGGGGCATCTGGTATCATCGATAAAGTTGATGACTACCTATTCGACGACGAATTACTACTGATTGCGGAGGATGGAGCGAATCTGGTACTTCGCAACCTTCCCCTGACAATCATCGCGAAGGGTAAATTCTGGGTCAACAACCACGCCCACATCCTGAAGCTGAAAAAAGGCAACATCCGGTATTTTGCCTATCTGATGGAGTTGATTGACTATCGACCTTGGATCACTGGTGCGGCACAACCAAAATTGACCGGTGATCGGTTGATGCGGATTAAAATTCCTGTTCCACCCGTCAACGAGCAAACTATAATTGTCTCAAATATTGAAGCAGAAGTGGCTCCGCTACAAGTAGCCTTTGACAAGGCTAAACGTGAGATCGACCTCATCCGCGAATACCGTACACGGCTGATTGCTGACGTGGTGACAGGCAAAGTGGACGTCCGGCATCTTACCTCGGGGACCGCGGAAGGAGAGACCGAAGACCTTGAGGCCGATGAGGAATATGACGATGGAATGGGGGATGATGACGAGCCGGAAATACTTGATGAGGCAAGCAACATCAACGATTAATAACCAACACATATTCACCCTTAGGGTGAAGGTAAATCTTGACATTTGGCAAAGTAGATAGTATAATCTTCACCTGAAGGGTGAAGCGAGGCCATGAAACGGAAATATGTAATATGGATGTTCAGTTCCGTACACCTAAACTCAAAAAGCACTTCGAAGACAATCGTGCTGCTACTAAAGCGTACGGAAAACAGGTTGCACGCAAGTATATAGAACGCGTTAATATCATCAAGCAGACACACGATTTTGAGGAATTGAAGCTTTTGCCTGGTTTGAATTGCCACTCGCTTAGAGGCAACCGAAAGGGACAATGGGCAGTCAAGCTTACGGACTCTTATCGACTTATTTTCACGTTAAAGGGCGAACAAATGGAAATCATCCATATTGAGGAAGTGAGCAAGCATTATGGCGACTAACAAAGACATACATTCTGATCTTGCCATCCCTCCGGGTGAATACTTGGAAGAGGTATTAAATGAGCTCGGGATGACCAAGGATGAGCTTGCGCGTCGCATGGGACGTCCAGCCACGAAGTTAAGCCCGATATTCAAGGGCGGGAAAGGAATAACCCCGGAAACGGCATTGCAGCTTGAGCAGGTTGTCGGTGTGCCTGCGCATATCTGGCTGGGCCTCGAAACGGAATATCGCCTGACCCTTGCCCGGCAGGATAGCAGTTGCATGGATGGTGATATAGAAACAGAAGGGAAGTTGGTTAAGGAGTTGCAATACGCCGCGCTTGTGAAAGCTAAGATGGTTGAGAAGCTCACTAAGACTGCTGACAAGGTTATAGCGTTGCGCAAGTTCTTTGGAGTCGTGTCGCTTCTGAGTGTCACGGAATCACCGCGTTATCAGGCTGCGTTCCGATATGGGAAATCGACCGTTGGCGAAAGGACTCCCGAGGCTGTAGCAGCCTGGTTGAGAATGGGAGAGCTAAGGGCGCAGGGCATTACCTGTAGGCCATTTGATGCTGATAATCTCCGGGGGACTCTCGATGAGTTGCGAGGCATGACGCTTGAGGAGCCGGAGGATTTTCAAAGGCGACTGCAATCGAGGCTTGCAGATTGTGGAGTAGCGTTGGTAATTTGTCCGCATTTCCCAAAGACAAAAGCTCATGGGGCGACTTTCTGGATGGGCCGTGATAAGGCGGTTTTGATGCTTACTATTCGTGGTAAATGGGGGGATATTTTCTGGTTCAGTTTATTCCATGAAATAGGTCACATTCTTCTGCATGGCCGTCAGGCCGTAATCCTCGAAGGTAATGGGAATAATAAAGAAGAAGAACAGGCGGATAAATTTGCATCTGATACATTGATACCTTTGAGTGAATACATACGGTTTATCAGAGGTGGAGCGTTCTATGAGGGTGACATCGAAGCTTTCGCAAACAAGATGGGTGTTCATCGTGGGATTGTCGTCGGGCGTCTTCAGCATGATGGGAAATTGAGTCCATCGTGGTTCAATAAGCTGCGTTGCCAGTACGAATGGAACGAAACGAATTAGGGAAAGCGTATATTACATTGCAAACAACTGACACATCTGAAAAAGGTCTCGAAACCCTCATAATCGAATCCCTCATTAGTAATGCAGGCTACGAGGAGGGTACAAACGAGGATTATGACCGCAGCCATGCTGTCGATCTGACGCGGTTAACGGCCTTTCTCCAGACTACGCAACCGAAGATCGCTTATGCTGTTGATCTGGCAGAGGATTGTCCCAAACGGACTCAATTCCTGCACCGTCTCCAGGGTGAAATCGCCAAGCGCGGTGTGATCGATGTGCTTCGCAATGGTATCAAACACGGCCCTCATGATGTAGAGCTCTTCTACAGTACCCCAACGCCCGGTAATGTGAGAGCACAGGAGCTTTTCGCCGCCAACATATTCAGCGTCACACGCCAATTGCGATACAGCAAGGATGAAACACAACTGTCCTTGGATATGTGCATCTTCATTAACGGCCTCCCAATAGTGACATTCGAGCTGAAAAACCGTTTGACCAAGCAAACCGTAGAGGATGCAGTTCAGCAGTACAAGCATGATCGTAATCCAAAGGAACTGCTTTTTCAATTCGGCCGCTGCATGGTTCATTTCGCCGTTGACGATCAGGAAGTGAGAATGTGCACTCACCTGAGGGGAAAGGAATCCTGGTTCCTGCCGTTCAACAAGGGATGGCAAGACGGGGCAGGCAATCCACCGAATGAAAGCGGGATTAAAACCGATTACCTCTGGAAGCGGATTCTGAGCAAGACTGAGCTGACGGATATCATCGAGAATTATGCCCAGGTCGTTGAGGAAAAGGACGATAAGGGCAGGAAGAAGCAAAAGCAGATTTTCCCCCGTTACCACCAACTCGATGTGGTTCGTAAGCTCCTTGCCGATGCTAAGAGCAATGGGGCCGGGCAGAAATATCTCATTCAACATTCTGCCGGAAGCGGGAAGAGCAATTCAATCGCATGGTTGGCTAACCAGTTAATTGGGCTGAAAATGAATGATGCGTTGCTTTTCGATTCCATTATTGTGGTTACCGACCGAAAAGTACTGGATAAACAAATCCGTAACACAATAAAACAATTCACCCAGGTTTCATCGGTGGTAGGAGCAGTAACAGGAGAAGCGAGTAGCAAGTCGAAGCAACTCAGCGGGTTCCTGCGGTCAGGGAAGAGTATCATCATCTCTACAGTGCAAACGTTCCCATTCATTCTTGACGAAATTGGGGATGAGCATCGAGGGAAGAAATTCGCGATCATCATTGATGAGGCCCATTCGAGCCAGGGTGGGCGAACGACAGCCAAAATGCATATGGCTTTATCCGAAAAAGGTGGCGAGGAAAGCGAGGAGGATACGTTCGAAGATAAGATAAACCGGATAATGGAATCCCGAAAGATGCTGACTAACGCCAGCTACTTTGCGTTCACCGCCACACCCAAGAACAAAACGCTTGAGATATTCGGTGATCCGTTACCTGATGGTGGTAAGGTCAGGCATCTACCCTTCCATAGTTACACAATGAAGCAGGCAATACAGGAAGGCTTCATCTTAGATGTGTTGAAGTACTATACACCGGTGGATAGCTACTACCGGTTGATGAAGACTGTTGAGGACGATCCGGAATTCGACATTAAACGGTCTTCGAAAAAACTGCGTCGGTATGTTGAGTCGCATGAGCATGCAATCAGGGAAAAAGCCGAGATTATGGTGGATCATTTCCTTGATAAGGTGTTGGCTCGGCGGCTGATAGGCGGTCAGGCACGAGCAATGGTTGTATGCAGCGGTATTCACCGGGCCATCCAATATTACCATGCGATCTCAGATTATTTGAGAGAACGTAAGAGCCAGCATAAAGCCATTGTTGCCTTCTCTGGTGAGCACGAATGGGCCGGGACAAACGAGACGGAAGCATCATTGAATGGCTTCCCCAGCAGTCAGATAGAAAAGAAATTCCAACAGGACCCGTACCGATTTTTGGTGGTCGCTGATAAATTCCAGACTGGTTATGATGAGCCTTTATTGCATACTATGTACGTTGATAAAATTCTTTCCGGCATTAAGGCGGTACAAACGTTATCTCGATTGAACCGGGCACATCCCAAGAAACACGATGCCTTTGTCCTGGATTTTATGAATGACGTTGACATCATTGTCTTGGCATTCGCAGACTACTACCGCACAACCGTGTTGAGTGAAGAAACTGAACCCAACAAGCTGCACGACCTGAAGGCTGGTTTGGACTATTATCAGGTTTATTCAGATTCCCAGATCAGAAATCTCGCTGAGTTATATCTTGATGGCGCTGACAGGGACGAGTTGGATCCCATTCTTGATGCTTGTGTCACAGTTTACAACGCTGAACTTGACGAGGATAGTCAGGTAGATTTCAAGGGTAAGGCCAAGGCATTCGTGCGAACCTATCAGTTTCTTGCTTCCATCCTGCCTTATTCTAATGCCAAGTGGGAAATGCTGTCGATTTTCTTGAATTTCTTGATCCCGAAGCTGCCCGCCCCTAAGGAGGAGGATCTTTCTAAAGGCATCCTCGAAACTATAGACATGGACAGCTACCGGGCAGAAGTTAAAGCATCGATAGATATTTCCCTTCCGGATGAGGATGCGGAGATTGGCCCAGTCCCCACGAGTGGTGGTGGCCATAAGCCTGAACCCGAGATAGATTTATTGAGTAATATCATCAAGGCTTTCAACGATCAGTTTGGGAAAATTGAGTGGAAGGACGAAGATAAAATCCGCAGGGTCATCAGCGAAGAGATACCAGCCAAAGTTGCAGCTGATAAAGCCTACCAGAACGCGATGAAAAATTCAGACAAGGCCGCAGCTCGATTGGAACACAATCGGGCGTTGCGAGATGTTGTTTTTGACCTTCTTAAAGATCATACTGAACTGTTCAAACAATTTAGTGATAATCCAAGCTTTAATAAATGGCTGTCTGATACAATTTTTGGTGTCACTTATAAAGAAGGGTTAGCATAACACCTTTAAAGGTCAACTATGCAGCCATAATTCACAGAACCCGGGACTACTACCTACTCCCAATACCTCGCAACAAACATTTCGATGCTCTGACCGTAGTAGGTGACTTCGTTGTCCTCGCCGAGGCCGAAGGTTGCGCCGTAGGTGCCAGCGAAGTCGCCCGAAGCAACGACCGAGTCGTCAGAGAGAGATGTGCAGGCGTATGCGAGGTCGTATGATTTGCCGCCGGATGATGTCGCGCAACTCACCGTGCCATCAGGGTTGTACCACGCGACGAAAATATCATCGTAGCTGAAATTGGGATCGCTGTTGGGATAGGGTATAAGCGTGATTTCACCCGGTTCCCCTTCACCGAATGTGCACGGTTCCCAGAATTCACCCGCGATAGCAAACCTGTCACCCGACAGCGTTGCGACACCGTGGGCGATATCCTGGCTCTCACCGGCGGCGCGTTTCGCCCAGGCTAATGTGCCGTCTGCGTTGTATCGCGCGATGAAGATGTCGTCCCAGCCGGAATGTTCAAGAGTTTTCTCGTTGGGCTCACCCTCGCCGAATGTGCACGGGTACTCACCGGGGTCGCCGCCGTTTCCATAACTGCCAGTGATGACAACCGAATTATCCGATAACGCCGTGATCCCCAAGCCGCTGTCAGGACCCGTGCCTCCCGCGCGTTTCGCCCATTCAAGGGAGCCGTCGGAATCGTAACAGGCGATGAAAATATCAAACCTGCCGGCGGTGTAAAGCGTGGTCTGGTTGGGATCCCCGCATCCGAATGTGGCGGGCTTGACATCCTGGGTTCCGAACTGGCCGGTCATCACAAAATTATCATTTGGAAGCGCGGTGATTCCCAGCGGCTTTTCAAGTTCGGTCCCGCCGTCACGTCGCGCCCATGCGAGTGTGCCATCGGAGTTGTAACAGGCGATGAAGATATCCCAATAGTATGGATCGTAAGTGATCGTCGTCTCGTTGGGTTCACCCTCGCCGAATGTTGCATGGTTTCCGAAAACACCGGCGACTATTATCGAGTCATCCGAAAGCGCGGTGACCGCATGGCCTCTCTGTGTATGCTCCTGGTTATAATAAGGCTCCCCGACCGCTCGCTTCGCCCATGCGAGTGTGCCGTCGGGATTGTATCTCGCGATGTAGAAACTTCCGTGGGCGTTGGTGGCATAAAGTTCAACCTCGCCCGGTTCGTCCTCCCCGAAAACCGCCGCTTTGGCGCCGCTGTAACTGGTTGCGCCGAAGAACCCGGTCACCACGGTCGAGTCATCGGATAATGTCGTGACCGACACGCCGCTGTCGTATCCCGATCCACCCGCGCCCTTCGCCCACGCGAGAGAACCATCATCGGCGTTATATCGAGCCATAAAAATATTGCCGTACTTGGGATCGATAAGTGTCGTTTCGTTAGGCTCTCCCAGCCCAAATGTTGCCGGGATATATTCGTGTTCCGACGGTGGGAAAACCTGGCTGAATTCACCGGTGGCGACGACCGAGTCGTCCGAGAGCGTCGTGATGCCGCGACTCCTGTCGATAAGCTGACCGCCGGCTTTCTTCGCCCACGCGAGGAGACCGCATTCATTGCTGATGGGAAGGTCGAAGCGGAAAAACGCAGCGAGAGGATCGTCCCCGGCGAGATTTACCGTACCGGCA
>CBDVBS010000134.1:0-8784 GCA_965372275.1 uncultured bacterium
AAATATCATCTCTGCTTTCCTCTGTTCGGCATTGCTGGTTATCACCGGGTGCAGCAGTGCAAGTATGGATGCTGTTCTTCCTGAACCGGCACCCGATCCCATAGCACCTGCAGGCGAAGCCGCAAATAACCGCGTGTTGCTTGGGATGTGGAACATCGGTTTTGATGTAGAGAGTATGGAGGTCGTAATCACACCGATACGTGAATCCGATGCTCACTACAATGTTACGAAAATGCTGCTGCCACCAGCCTGCGACGATTGTATCGAAATCGTGGTCAATTCATTTGACCCCGTTACTCACATACTTGATGCCGATGTAACGCTGCGTAATCCCGTACAGATGTCAGCCCAGGACATACGCGGCATCATTTACACAACCGATTATGGGCATTTGCTTGTGAATGACGATGCATGGACCGGCCTGTTCGATATTCCCGGCGGAGAGACGATTAACCCTTTCAGGGCATTCGCCAAAAATGTAGTGACCCGGATATTCTTTCCCTGGGGTGAGCATACCGAGAAATTTCTCATCCAGCTTCCTGTCCCTCCCCATTTCGAAGTTCTCACTTTTGCCGTGGACGCGTCATGGCCGACTAACTGCCTTGAACCATACTCTATCGAGAATTTTTCACAGGAAGAAGTGCTATATAACACGCCGGGTGCGATGACCCAATTGCAGGTGGATGTGCTTGACTGGCACAATGATGTGAACATGGTCAAGATCGCCGCGTCTGTGATAACGGGCAATGATTTCAGCCCTTTCGCCCAGATTGAAGGGAACACATGGCGTACAAATATCTACAACAACATCGGCGCTCCGCCCGGTGATTACAGGTTCCAGCTCATGGCCACTTCCATCAATTCCGGGAATCTCCCCCTCTACAAATATGTTAATGTGACAATTACTGAGAACCCGGTAACGCTCATGGTGACATCCCCTAATGGTGGTGAGGAATGGTTGGGCGGTTCATCCCAGGAAATCACATGGGCCTGGACCGGTGAAATCTCCGATGTAAAAATCGAATACTCCAAGGACAATTTCGTCGATGACATCCACGAGATAGTTGATGTCACGGAGAACGATGGAGTTTTTACATGGGTGCCGGTGCCGGAAGATCCAACCACAACAGCGGCTGTTCGCATAACTGCATTAGATGATCCGCTTATATGGGATACGAGCGATGATAATTTCAATATCGTAAAGAGTTCGCCGTTTAATCTCGTTGAAATCACGCCTGATATTATTAACTGCCCTATTAAAGACATTAGCATATCGGGCAATATGGCTTGTATTGCAGGCGGAGACAAAGGCTTGCAGATTATGGATATCACTACCCCGAACTCTCCTGCCTGGCTAAATAGCGTAAAAGCATCTGGAACTACAGGACAAGTTATCGTTGATGATGGATATGCATATATAACTGCCTTCGATTCGGGATATAAGCATTTACGGATTGTTGATATTGACCCGTATGAGAGTGCATATCTTACCAACGGAAAAGTGAGTGTCGGATGGCAAGGTCACTGGCTGGATATAGATAACAATTACGCAACTTACATCTGTGACTTTGGTACTTCCTCTGAATACCAGTACAGGCTCCGTATCGCCGATGTTGAGCCGCCCGATGCAATCGTTATGATAAAAGAAATCGTCAAAGCATACTTCAATTTTCCAAGTGGCCAGATTGTTGATGGTTTCGGCTATTTTGTACAGGCAGGAGGAGGACTGAAGATAGCGGATCTGGATCCTCCAGAGGATGCCGAATTTATTAAAATCGTAAACCCTCCCGGAACTGAAACTGATATCGTAGTTAACAATGGTTATGCTTATATAACCGCTGCCGGAGTAGGCTTATATATAATTGATATCGATCCCGTCGAGACTTCAAGCCTTGTGAATACTGTCGAAACACCCGGGAATGCATGGGGTGTGGATTACTACAATAATCACTGCTATGTGGCAGATGGATCGGAAGGTCTGCAAATAATCCAGGTGGACCCACCTGAAACGGCGCAGATTGTAAGCAGCGTTGAATTACCAGAAGACATCTCTATAGTGGCGGTCGCAAATGGATATGCGTATGCTAAGACTGATTCCGAGACCCTTTATATAATTGATATTGACCCTCCAGACCTGGCCTTCATGGAGCGGGAACTTACCCACTTGGGGCTTTCAACAGATGTGGTTGTGGTTGATGACATTGTATATGTTTCCGATCTATCTTCCGGGCTTGCGATAATTGATTTATCAATACCTGATTCTCCGTATATCATAAATAATCTTCAAACTCCCGGCTACGCCAATGGTGTTTCCGTGGAGGGCGGTTATGCCTACGTAGCAGACTTCAATGACGGTCTACAGGTAATCGATATTGACCCGCCGGAATTCGCAAGTATTGTTCACAATGTTGACACACCTGGAATCGCGGGTGATGTAGAGGTAAAGGGTTCGTATGCATACGTAACCGATGATGATGAAGGACTGCAGATAATCAATATCGAGCAACCTGAATCCGCATACATTGCCAAGAATGTTAAGCCTGCAGGCAGTGTTAATGGCGTCACGGTTATTGGAGATCTGGCATATTTAGCATGTGATACGTCCGGTTTAAGGATCGTCGACGTTCAATTTCCTGAATCAGCTTATATTCTGAAAACAGTGGATACACCGGGGAACGCTTATTTCATCGCCGTAGAGAGTGGCTACGCCTATATTGGAGACGATGAAGCAGGATTAGCGATAATCGATGTAGACCCGCCTGAGTCAGCGGAACTCATCAATGTTGTAGATACTCCGGGCAATGCATATGGAGTAGCTTATAAAGACGGTTATGTGCTTATAGCTCAACCGGATGAAGGCCTGGCAATAGTGGATGTGGTTCCACCTGAATCAGCATACATTGTTGAGAATTTCGAGTTAGGGGATCAACTATGGGATGTTACTGTGTCGGGTGATAGAGCTTATGTAGTTGCCATTGAAGGTGGACTGCGAATAATAAAACTATATTAGTCACTACTCCGCCGGTTTGAGGGCGGATTTTATTATGTCTTCGAGGGGGGCTTCGTCGCCTAATTCAGATTTCGCCAGACGTATCCGCTGCAACGCCTCTGTCCGGTTATAGCCGAGGTTTTCGAGCGCTTCGAGAGCGTCATAGGGAATTCCCGCTGGCCTTGCAATCCCGTCGAACCCATCAAATCCCTCGACGAAACCGATCGACTCAAGCTGACCGATGAATTCCTTGCCGAGTTTGTCGCGCAGTTCGAGTATCACGCGCTTCGCTGTTTTCGTGCCGATACCCGGTATCGTCTTCAGCACGCGTTCATCGCCGACGGCTATCGAGCTGATAACCTGGTCGGCCTGAAGTCCGAGCAATGCAAGGGCGGTTTTCGCGCCGATGCCGCTTACGGTGAGAAGGATATCGAACAGTTCGCGTTCTATGCGGGTTCTGAAGCCGTATAGATACTGGCGTTCCTCCCGCGTGAGATGTGATGTGTGCAGAATGATTTCCTTGCCCGCGTCGGCTTCGGCGGCGAGGGTGGTGGTGACATAGATACGGTAACCTATGCCGGCTGCTTCAACGATGATGCATCCTTCACGGATGTCGATTATGGTTCCTCGTACGGTGTCTATCATTATGTTTTGAATTGTAACCCACGAAATGGGATTCGTGGGTTACATTTATTTAATTACATCTACAAAAAAACGGGTGCCGCACACTTCAGTGTGCGATACGTCCCGTCACTATTTCAAGCTATTTCCTTCCAAACTTCGCTTAAATCCGTAAGACAGGTGCGTCAGGCATATCGCCAATGCATCCGCGACATCGGGTGGACGCGGCGGCTCCTTCAATTTGTACAACGCCCGCACCATCTCCTGCACCTGCTTCTTGTCGGCCTTGCCCGTACCCACCACGGTGCGCTTGATATCGAGCGGCGAATATTCCACCACTTCCACTCCTCGAAGCCCGGCGATGGCCATCACTGCCCCGGAGACACGTCCGATTGTCATGGCGGTCTTGGCGTTCTTGGCGAAAAAGACCGTCTCCAGCGCCATCACATCCGGGTTGAATTCCTTGATGATGGCGTCTATCAGCGCGGCGATCTCATTCAGGCGCACGGATAGCGTATCCTTCGGTGTGGTTTTTATAAGGCCGTATTCAACGTGCTTTATCCCACCGGGTGCGTCATCGACCACCGCGTAGCCGAGCTTCGCCAATCCCGGGTCTATACCGAGTACTCGCAGACATCCATTTTCGCCGGAACCGTTCATATAACTTCCGCAGTAATGATACCCTATTTCCGGTCGGGAAAATAGGAGGGCTGGTCTCATCCGGGGAACATTAATGAATTAAGAACCTATAACATAATGAAAATGGTGTTTCGGGAATTTATTCCCGAAACCCTTTGAACAGCATCCTGAACTGTTTCGGGAATAAATTCCCGAAACACCGGTAACAATAGGATATACTCATTATGTTAGAGGCTCTAACCATATCTAATATATTAACGGTAATTAAATCCGATTAATTTTGGATATTTAATGCGAATGGGATAGAATATAGATTCTGCGTGGGTAGTTAGGACATTCGCATTTCACGGAGTATAATTATTCTTATCATCCGCGATATGCTCCACGCGCTTGATAGACAGACTAATGGCTTTCAATGCCAGGAGGTTCTTATGCATTATTGTAAGACAAGCCTATGTGTATTGCTGTTCGCGATCATGCTCTTCGCGCTCGGCTGCTCATCCGGAGGCACCAACCCCGCCGCTCCGACGGATACCGGGAATACGGCGGCGGTGGATATATCCGACTGTATGCTCCCGGAGGGACGTGTCTTTTGGGGAGCATATAAGATCGGGATCGACCCGGTGGAAATGACCATCGAAGTGCTTCCGAACCGCGAGGCCGCCAAGCACTGGAACGTGAAGGCGTTCCTGTTACCCCCGACCTGCTGGGACTGCATGGTCCCCAAGCTGACCGGCGTCGTGGGCACGAATACATATTCCATCGACATCACCCTGAAGAATCCCACGGTTGTTACAGGATACGACGTGCGAGGTACCGTCCTCAATACCGGGCTTTTAGGGTTGAGGAATCCCGACAGCTACACGCTGTTCTTCGCCCATCCGGGGGATACCACGCCCAACCCGTTTATCGCGTATAAAACGCCTCAGACCAACCGGGCTTTCCCGGGTAGTTATTCCCATACCGAGACGTTCCATATTTACAATGCATACCATCCCGATTACACACTGATTGACTATGTCGTTGATGCCTCGTGGCCAAGCAACTGCCATGAGCCTTACGAAGTGACCAACTGTCATGCCACCGGGTCGTTCAAGGATGACGGTACGAATTCAGCCGATATCCTATGCGATGTTTTTGATTGGCAGGATGATGTCGAGCTGGTCAAGATCGACCTTTCCGTTCTCGGTGGCGACAGCAACATGGCCATGACCAACACCACGGGTGATACGTGGGCGGTTACGGGTGTGTCGTGGCAAACCGGCGGTGAGCTTCAGGGTAGTTACGAAGCCAAGATTACCGCCAAGACGATGGGCACCCAGGTGAAACGGGAAACATATAATTATGTCACGCTTCACATCTCCTCGGCAGGACAGACCGGCCTCTTCAAGAACGAGATCGCCAATTTCGCTCTCACGGGCGAAGACGCTCCGACAACATGTCTTGATTTGGCTGTTATGGGCGATGACGAAGGCGCGTCGATTACAATGGTTGTCGGTCCCGACAGCAAGTATCATCTGTGGGATGCACTCTACCTGCCTATCGGTGGCTATGTCGGACTTAACACCCCGTTCGAGAATATGATGAGATTCGATACTGCGAGTGTCGCTTATCCCGAAAACCCCACCACCTGGGCGTGGGTCGAGGTTAACGATGATATGAATCCCTACATTCCAGGCGGCGATCCACCCATGGATCAACCAATAAGCTGGTGGGTGTGGATATACTGGTGGGATGCGGTTCCGGATGTGAAGTTCAGCGGATGGATATTCTATGAAAACCCGGATGAGCTGCCGCCGATCGATACATACACCGAGACTCTCGACGCCATGGGCGGCTTCAACCGCGACGGCCTTCAGTACTGGGCAAGCAAGTATGCCAGCGGGGATGATACGCTCTATCCCTATATCGGCGTCTATGGTTTCGTGAATCCATATAACAGCACTGACTCGTGGGTGTTCCTCGGATACGCTCCCGAAGGCACAGGTGACGGTTATGTTGACACGGATGCAGTCAACAGCGCCGATGTCGATGACCTTGAGGGATTCGGCGAGGTTTACTGCGTCTTTGCTGAGGGCGGCTCGGAGAATGTCGTTGAGGTTTTCCTGTACGATTTCGAGCAGGCCCTGATAGATGAGATCTTCGATATGGCTCCGCACGTGACGATTCATCCGACCAACGAGCCGATCGACGTGGAGATCATCCCGATGAAGAACCTTGCCGAGGACAGCAACTGGGTCTGCGTGCTCACTTCAGCCGACGAGGTCGAGGTTTACAAGATCAGCGACGGTACACACGTGACAACCTTTGGTGACATCGATACCATTTCGAACGAGGCGCGTTTCCTCGATATTGACGACCTGAACTACAAGGTGCACATAATGCAGGACGGCCCGCAGGTCAGCGTCTTCTACTATGATCCGTAATCGATTGTAATAATCTGAAATAAATACCGCCCCAACCGGGGCGGTTTTTTGTAGAGCATGTTCCTAATAGCACTTGTTTTAGACCAATTTTAGAAACAAACAATTGAATGAACGGGTAGTGTAGGTCTCTGACCTACACTCGCAGGTCGGAGACCTGCGGTACCCAACTTGCTAATAAAGGCTTGATTTCTAAAATTGGTCTAAAGGGTTGATACCTTCTTTAAACACAAAGGCAATACTTGGTAGCCCGGGGCTACCAGGTTGATTTCTATTGTGTGGGTTGTTCTTATATTTACCGGCAAGTCTTTCCTGATGGCACGGTCTGCACGAGTCTTCGAGTGCTGACCGTGGATTATTCAGGAATTACGCACCAAGACCACGGTCAGTTCGAAGACTCACAGACCGTGCCATCAATAAATGCAAGATGTTGGAGTTTGTTGATATATGTAAGGATCAATCGAACAAACTGCTTTCCTCTTCCGATTCTTCATTCTTCGGCGACCGGGCAACTTCATCCTGGAAATAATGCAGTTCCTTTTCGAAAGGCCATTCGACGAAAGCTAAATATAACAGGAGAAACAGACCAAAGATGGGAATGGCCATGAGCAGTCCCAGCACCGGTTCGAAGCCCGCCTTCTTGAAGATGAACCATCCAGATACACCCATCAGGGCCAATACCAGGAGTACGCCGAGGCATCCGCATACCCCGCATTCAACATCGGGTCCGAGAAGGGGTCCAAAGGGGGTCATTCGTTGCTCCTACAGAAAACGGATTTGAATTAAAATAAATCGCCGATCAATTCGATGATCCATCGGACAAAGCTAATACCACCCCAGATAACAGAGGTAAGCAGGAAAAGCAGACCTGTAATTATCGCCGCTATCCAACCTGGATGGACACTCCCTGACTCCGTTCTTGATCGGCGCGGTTTCCGTACTGGAAATCGACCATTTTTGATTAAGCATAAATTAAGAAGAGCAAGTAATTTGGTTCTCGCGTATTCATCATCTATCGAATTAACATGCCCACTTAACCTTAATCCTTTAAGAATCTCTATTGTCTGGGTTTTCTTAAATTTCCTATATTTCCTGATTGCGTTCTGGACATACGGGCTCTGGTCATCCACAAGATATAAATACCTTCCTGCCGCTTGTGGAAACTGAAGCTCCAAATAAATACGTCCAAGGATATGCCTCAGCCCAAGGTCGTTAGGATATTCGCGCAATAGACCCAGCAGGCGTTCCCTCGCCGTACCCAGATCCTTCCGGGAGATGTCATCGATGACTCGTGCTAATGTTGAAGCCTTTGACATAATGTGTAATCAGAACAACCTTAACTTAAACCGCACACTGAAGTGTGCGGCACCCGTAATTAAAATAAACCTCCGATAAGATGAATTATCCATTTGATTATTCCGTATGCTCCCAAGATTACCGAGATAATCAGGATTATCAAACAACCACATGCCAGTACATCCACAAAAGGATTCGTGCGTGGTGCAGAAAAGCTAGGTCGCTTTGGGTTTGATTCCGGGAAATGTCCCGATTCAACTCCGGCTTCGTTAAAAAGCGACAGAAGCCTGGCTTTTGCATATTCATCGTCGATTGAATCGATATGCCCACGAAGTCTCAGGCCATGGAGAACATCAAACGGGGAAGTCTTCTTGAATTTCAGATATTTCCTTATCGCCCATTGCATCCTTTCGCTCTGATCATTTATTAAATACAGGTATCTTCCCGCTTCCTGAGGAAACTGGAGTTCGAGATAGATATTCCCAAGTATATGTCTCAAGCCCGGGTCATTGGGATATGCAAGGAGAAGACCGAGAAGGCGTTCTCTCGCGGTACCCAGATCCTTCCGGGAGATGTCATCGATGATTCGTGCTAATGTCGATGCCTTGGACATAACATGGAAATAATAGCAACTCTAACTGAAATCGCACACTGAAGTGTGCGTCACCTGCAATTAATGTCCACTCCCTCACGGTCGTGGTTCGGATAAGCAATTGTAATTTTTTATTCGTACTCCGGGTGGCACTGACAAGCGACTCATATATGTCAATACCTCTATGGAACAACCGAGCTTGTCAGTGTCTTCTCTTCTTCATC
>CBDVBS010000135.1:0-8783 GCA_965372275.1 uncultured bacterium
CCAGGACGCCAACATCAACGTCGAGGCGTTCCGGGTAAACCACGGCTCGATGGATGCGTTCGGATTCAAGCTCATAGCTCCCGATCGTACGATAACAATCTCAGGCGATACCGCACCGATGGATGGTCTCATCGAAAAATATTACGGCTCCGATGTACTGATTCATGAGGTCTACTCGGTGTCGGGATATGAGAATTATCCCGACGAGTGGAAAATATATCACTCAACCGTACACACTTCATCACATAAACTCGCGGAAATCGCATCACTGGTCAAACCCGGGTTGCTTATCCTGTATCATCAGTTATTCGGTCGCGCTTCCGAGGAAGAACTTCTTGCGGAAGTCCGTAGCGGATACGATGGCCACATTGTTTCCGGCAAGGATCTTGAGGTTTACTGAAAGATTTGACGCTCCTTGCGAAGGACAAGATAAAAAACCCGCACGTACAGCGGGTTCATTTCACAAAACTATCTTTCCTACCCCTGTTTCTACCACACGCCCCCGATTGGCATTATGAAGCTGTCTATATAATCCATATAGCTTGATTCGGCACAGAAAAACAGTTCCGGTGCCGTATCAGTATGTCTTGACATCACCGCGCAGGTAGCCCCGTAGCCATCTGCTATTAAAGGCGTTCCCAAGTCTGTAAGATCGTATGCTCTTAAGCGGACAACCTGTGTCATTTCCCAAACGTTAACACTATCATAACCATCGGCGACACAGATTATCCTGCACGATGATTGCGATAGATCGGAGTTATCGATAATGATATCAGCCTCACCGGGATCATCTTCATAGTCGAGCTGCCAATCAATGATGGGTTGAGGAAATACACCGACGAGCTGCATCTCGTAGAAACCGGCCGCGCTGAATTTCGTTACAACACCATCGTCTATGGTTGCAGTGCCGTCATCTTCGTGGAGTATGTAGAACTTGCCGTCAGCCGCGTCGATTACGAAGTCCCAGATCCAACCGTGGACATAATCGCTTACATCAAAAGTGGCAGTGGTGTCATGGGCGTATGTCCCGGCTTCGTATTTGTGCATTTCGTAATTCAGGCCAAGCACCCAGAGGTTGTCGTCGGCATCAAGGCACAAAGCGGCGATATCATCAACCACAAGGAATACCGTCTGAAGGTGAGTGAGCGATGTACCGTTATAAGCCCATACATCGAAGCTGTCATCACCATCGTATGCGGTGATAACGTTATCATCTGAATCGCACTCGATCTGGATAATTATGTCGCTCGTATTCAAGTCCCCTGTCAGCGCAACGCCATAATCCCAATTTATAAAGGGATAATATTGCACCGCGTACATGTCACCCGTACCTAAGGCTCCACCGTCGTGTATAAGAATCTTGTCGTCGCTCGTGGTGCACATATCCTCGTAGCCGGAATAAGTATTCAACCATTCATCAATATCGAAATCCGGTATGCCTGATATATCAGTGCAAAGATTCCCGAATGGTTGGTCGGAAACCGCCACTGCGTGTTTGAAAATTGTTTCGATATCCTCCGCGTAAAGCGGGTGTGACGCAGGCATAAGCTCCAGGAAATAGTTGTCACCATAGGTTTTTGGGGTCGTTACCGAAATGACAAGCTCAAGATCAGCGGTTGTCACCGGTGCACCCGCGACACTAAACGTATAAAGCCGTGTGTTGTCATCTATTTCGCTATCGAAGGTCGCCGCTGTTTCGGCAAACGCGATCCCACCGTCAACCATTACCGTCTCGGGAGTAATCGGTTTGTCCCAATCGAATACTATTATCTCCAGATCAAGGTTACCACCACCTATGCCGGCATCGTAGTAGAGAGTGTTACCGGTCTCCGTGATGTCTATAAAAACAGGTTCAGCCTGGTTGCATGTGCTGATATCGAAATCATCAAGGTCAAACGGCGGCACACCGGTAGGCGGGTTGTAGGATGCGGCGATTGCATAATTGAAGACCAAGAAGTCAGTGAAATCGCCCCCGAACTGAAGATCGTAATGCCTGGTGTTAGTTTCACCCTCGCTGAACACACCCCGGTTCGCCAGGTTGTCGGGGTCGGCAAAGAAATCGCTGACACTCTCGGTAAGGTCTATGTTGTCCGCGAAATACTTGTAGGGATTAAAAGTACTATCATAATTTCCAACCGAATCCGGGGCTCCGAGCAAACCGTCGATGTAACCAAATGGCGTACCGGTGAACTCATCGGGGTTGAACCAGCGTGTATAGCCGTCAGCGTTTGTGACATCCGGACCAAAGACAATTCCCCTTACATCAAAACCCTTAAACAAAGGGGCAGGGATCGGGTGTGTTAGTAAAACATCCACCCCGATGTAGTTTTTTCCCGGCTTCAGTACCAGCGTGTCAAAATCGATGGTCATATTTACAAGCGCCGGCGGCTCCAGGAAGCCAAGCACATTGAGCGCTAAACCAGCTTCCCTGAGTTTTGTGATACTTACTTCACCAGTTGATCTCCGGATCGTAACTTCCCACATCCCCCACAGACATGTAACTTGTCCATCCGTCGTTATATCCCTTATACCCGCCGGGTCGCAAGGGCCAACCATATTGTCATCATGTCCTGAACAACCCACGTATGCCACAAACACAAATATAGCCAACAGGCATACGATCCTCAAAATTCTGCTCATTACCGGACCTCCTGTTTACATGCAAGCTTATAGAAATGCTCTATAACCTTCCCGTCAATACCATAGATGCGTTTTAAATAGCAATCATTATCCGGGGTTAAAGACTTTTTGCCCCCTCGATCATTCCCAATCGTTCCCAAGCCTTGGTTTCATCGAAGCATCGACAATCTTCTTTTCATACGTCTTGTAATTCAACTCACATTTCCAGTCCTTCATCTCTTTTGCAATATCGATCATCCCCCGCAGATATTCACGCGCCTTAATCAAACGACCTTCTGCTATCATGCTCTCAAGGTATTCATCCACGAAATGAACGTCGGCCTTTATGAGTGATGGAGGATAATTTGGAGCTGGAATTTCAGGCTCTACTTTCCACCAATTGTGGCCTTCCGGTGTCCAATCATCGCCGCCAAGATACTCGGTATCAACATAATAACCGGGGCAGCCGTATCCCGGCCACGGTATATTAAGCCAGAAACCGCGTCCGAAAATGCTTGCCCATATGATCCAAAAGGCGATCAGGGCTATAAAACAACCGCCTTGGTAGTTCATACCGGGTTCCATCAAGACACCACCTATATGTAGTTAAGGAATCCTCCCCTCATATAAATGACTGCCCAGTGGATTATTTGTTGCAATGTCTTTATTAATTGGCAAAAATGGAAACTACTTATCCCCTACATACCTGAGGGCTGATTCCGGGACAATTGTTACGGGGATTATATTAGCCGCATCATTTGTCACCGATGTGACACCTGCTTCACTGCTGGTAGCCACGCTGTTTATTGAAGTATTACCGCTCAGCGAAAGCAGAATTGCCATCACAATAGCCACGATAATCAAGAGAACCAGACGTTTTGTTATACCATTCTTCATAATTCTATTTCACCTTCAGCTTACGGATAATACTCAAACACCGTAACGGCATATAATTCATCCTCGTTCTCATAGAGCACATGGATTTCGAAATCGTTGCAGTCAACATCCAGTGATTGCGGCACGCCCGCTATCGGGTCGGTGATGTCGATCTCCCAGAACTTGCTACCGTTATCCCCGCCACCACCATCGGTGATGTATTCATATTCCCACACCCCAACCGACCACGTGCCGTCACCGTTATCAAGCAGCGCGGCAAGCCAGTTGAAATGAGTGATCTCATAATCAAATTTCTTTGCGGGTACTATTTCTATGTCGACAGGTATAGAATTTCCATACTCCGATGAATCGAGTTTATCTCCAGGTAAAACCGCTATCGCTTCAGATGGGATCAGTGCAAGTACTATTGCCTGTACATTACCGCCGGTGTCGAGCACCCAGAAAGTCGTGATGTCTTCGAAATCATAAATTGCAAGGCCGGTGTCATCATCCACCGCGAGGGCCATGATGCGCGGGTTGGTATCATCGACGATCCCCTCACCGGACTCGATCTTCCAGATTGTGAATGAATGCTCATTGAAAGGCGGATTCCAGTAGCCGAAACCGATCGTGTGCGACGGTTCATCTTCGAGAGGACTCATCGGCGCAAGGAACAATATGCTGGAATCCCCGACTATCCCGCCAGGCACGCCCGATGAAAAATCGGAGATATAAAGCCAGGGAAGTATTTCCGGATCGGGTACACCAATGAAGAATCCCGTGTCGCCAAAGAAAAACATATCCTGTTGATTGCTCCAGGCATTGTGCGAGAATTCACCGGTGGTGTTGTTATTCCCGCTGAACACACCGTGCATGGGATCGACGACTTGTATCGGATTGCCTGGATGGTCGTCGTTATTTGTCACGAACAGCCAATTCCCTGAAATGTTAGCATCGAACTTTCTGATCGTATGAATCCATACGCCCTGCCCGACAAGCCAATCGGGAATGACATACTGCCAGAAGCCGGTCGTATTCGAGTAATCATCGTTAAACTTATAAAACGTATTCCCTGTAAACTGCCTGATTATCTCCCCGCGGCTTTCATTATCGCCGTCACTGAATACCGCGATATCCACAGGCACTTCATACTGATGAGGCTGTTTGATCAGCACGTTCGTGGACTTGGGCACCCATCCTTCCAGAGATTGCTCGATCATGAAATCCCCGTCACTCTCATCGTTGACAACGGGAGCTTCCGTATTCGATATCTTTATCCTTGAGCTTGTCGATTCAATAAGCGGGATAGGCTCCCATTGAAATAAACCGTCGCATTCGGTAGATTCGATGATGACCGTATCGTAATCAACACCCGAGTTGCACGATAGTTCCAGCTTTACACTCGTGATATCCCCTTCCCATTCCCAGGTGATCTCCCCGCTCGAATCGACATACCACACTTCTTGGCCGTTGGGTGACGTCAGTGTCAGCTCCTGGGGTTCGATGATCGAGAAATAATCATCGGATGTATCCCTCACCGATGAATCAGCCATCCAGCTTACACGAACCTTCACGGTATCGGACGGGTCATTCGGGACACCGACGTAAATGAAACTGCCGTCATTTTCCTCATCATAAGTAACCAGGTTTATATCTGATACGAAATCATCCTTCGAATACTCAATGAATACTGTGCCGGTGATATCCTGGGACGTCCAGCTTATTTCATAGTCTTCACCAGCCAACCAATTCTCTCCCCCATCGGGAGCAAGAACCGTGATTGTCGGATCGAATGGAACTTCATCCGAGACAGAAACATATGTCAGGAAATAACTCGTGAGATTACCATCCGCGTCATTCGCCACGCCGAACGGGTTCGAATAATCCAACTCGGGATACCGAACCTCGATCCATACCGGAATAGGATCAATCGACTCCACGATTTCTACAGGGATCTCTGCAAGGAATGTGTGATGATATTGAGCGGTTTCAACCGGCACCATATCTACCGCGTATGCCCCGCTCCATGCCGTCGACCGGCAGAATATACCGTATTCCTCAACTACCCCGGCTGTAACCTCGGCGGTCCAATCCCAGGGACTTATGTTGATTATCACATCACCGCCGTAGGTGCTCGCATCGCCATAATAGACGGTGCTGTTATCGACGATATCCATAACAAGCGATTCATCGGAATTCGCCTCGGGAGGGAAATCATCGAGATTTTCAGGCGGCGTTGGATAGTCCGTATTCTTCTTCCAGTGGGCGATAATCGCATATTGGAATTTGATACCATCGGTCTTCGGAAACCGCAATTCATATTTCCTGTGATTGATCGCCCCCGGGTTGAAGGATCCGCGATTATCATGATCCTGCCCAAGGAATTCAAATGTATCCTCATCCGCGTCAAGCCCGTCGGCGAAATACCTGTATGGGCAAAGCACCGCCGTTGGCAAATAATCAGCCGTACCGATTTGACCGGGCGAGTAACCCTGCAGCGGCATCATATCACCTGCATCGGAGAATTCCGACGCATTGAACCAGCGGGTGTAACCATCGGGATTAAGTAACTGCTGATCTTCCTCCCCGGCAATTGCAAAACCATCCGGGCCGATCCAGGTGCTTGTGCCATCACCCATAAAAACTCCAATGACATCAAAACCGGTATACACACCCAATCCCGGGAATGGGTGACGTATGCCGACATTCAGCGTTATATCCACGAAATCCGGATGCTCATCCACCTGTTCGATCTCTGTTGTCAGACATAACGGCGGGCCATCGATGAAACGGTTCACATTACATGTAAGCTCCGCTTCCCGCAACGGCGTAATATCGACTGACATTTCATCCAGGTCTATATGATATTCCCACATACCCCAGAGATATTTCTGATCGGATGTGCGCCGGGCGCTCTCAACCGCGCCTGCAATCTCATCCGCGTCGGGCATCAACGGTGGATTCCCATCCGAACAGGAAAGGATGAAAATGCCCGCAAACAAAATAAACACTACTGTCGATATACGTTTCATGACCTTACAGGTTGAAACACGCTCCCATTCACTTAGAGAACAATTAAGATTGATTCAATAGAAAATATCCTCGGAGCATTCTTCAGTCTATCCTTTACGCAGGAGTTTCTTTGTCCACGTTATTATGCCGCGCGTAAGCCAGAATCGTTCGGACATACCGAGGATATATTTTTTCAGATGCACCATGAACAACCGTTTGCATATTCGTCGAAATTCCGGGTCAAGCTTTCCACCAATGACATGCTGACGAACGTAAGCCCATCGCAGCGGGTATCTCAAAAATGCTCCTCGCGCCGCATCTTCCAACTCCGATGGAGTGAGCCGGCTGATTGACGGACTCACACGTCCTTCACGCCACCAGTCCTTCTCGTCCTCAGGCAGATATGTGTAAACCTCCGCACCTGGAAATGGAGCGAGAATATTGAATTGTGCAATTGAAGTATTTAATTCCCTTGCGAATTCGATGGACTCATCTATCGTCTCGCGCGTCTCCCCCCGGTTGCCGAATATGTAGAACGCCACGGTGAATATGCCCACACGGTTCATCAACTTCGCGGTCTCACGGGCCTGGTCGAGCGTAATCCCCTTTTTGATGGCCTTCAGCACTTCCTGATTGCCTGCTTCAATTCCCAACGCCGTGGCTTTGGCGCCTAACCGTTTGAGCCGTTCAAGCTGTTCCTCGTCAAGGGTCCCGACTCGTGTGGAGAAATGGAATTCTATATCCAATCCCCGTTTCTCAACTTCACCGCAGAATTCATCCAGCCATTCACTCGTCGGTGGCCAGAAGCTGTCACGTATCGCGAAGTACTTCGCGCCGTACTTCTTTCGCCCCAGCTCTATCTGCTCAACAACGCGCAGCGGATCGAGGTAGCGGTAGTTCGTATGGTCGGCTGAGCAGAATGTGCAATGGAAATAGCATCCATACGAACACACCAGCGGGAACGGAACGTCCTGCACTCCGCCGGACTTCGGCTCGAATATCAGATCCCACGCCGGGTCGGGAAGCATATTCAAATCGGGTATCTTCTCACGCACCGGTGTTTGCGTGATTTCCCCGGAATCATCCCTGAATGCAAGCCCCTCGATATCGCGCATCCCGGATTTCCCCTTGCCCTCGGCTATTCCCTTTAACCATTCGGCGAGCGTTTTTTCCCCTTCACCAATCGAAACATAATCAATGAGTTTGAAATGCTCAAGCGTCTGCTCCGGCAATGCCGACACATGCGGGCCGCCTACGATAATCGGTATCGCCGGATATTCCTTTTTCAACATTTCTATCAGCTTGTAATTGAGATTCATCTCCTCGGTGCAAAGGCTGAATCCGATTGCGTCGGGCTTATGCTGCGAGATCGCTTCATCAATTGCCGACTTCCCTTCCTCCGTATGAACCTTGTCGAAATCGAGCCAGATGTATTGCCCGGCACAATTGTTCTCCCTGAGCCATGCAACGAGCGCGAGGATTGCCTGCTTGTGCGGGAGAATGTCGAAGATACGCTTGAGGCCATACTCCTTCGCGTGGTAATGCACAAATCCCGGATGGATTATCGAAATGAAAAGTATTGTCGGTTTATCGCTCATTCATCATCAATTATGTAACCCGGCATTCTGACTTCATGTAACCCGGCATTCTGATGCCGGGAAATAAATCTTATGCATCCTCCACCAACACAAACAACACATACGGATCCGTCTCCGTATCAACCATCTCATCAACCTGCTTTATTATCGGACGTATCATCTTCTTCAACCCCGGATATTTAGTCCGCGAAAGCAAACCCTCACCCTCCTCAGGTTTAACCATCACTTCCGCCAAAGCTTCCCAATGCCGCACTATCCAAACCGCATCAGCGCGAATCCCCCAGTCTGTATTTATAAGGAGAGCAGCAACGGCATCAATGATTTCTGCATCCGGCTCAATATCAACTTTCATAAAAACTTTAAGCAACGAACGCAATCCCGTTATATTCAATGGTGGTTCATCAAAAGAAAGAGCTGCGGACGGAAATACATTCTCAATCAACTCCAGCCGAAGATCATTTGCATATAATTCCGGCTTCGCAATAATCCTATTAATAAGAGTCTCGCGTACGGTGATTGTTGGATGACCGAGCAATATTCTCAGTTCATCGAAGCAGGATACATCCAGGCTGAACAATGTCTCAACGCTTACCTTGATAAGGGCTTCTTCATTCGACGGGGTGAGATTGGCGATCAGCCTTTCATCGGCGGCGTGTGAACCAAGTGAACCGAGCACAC
>CBDVBS010000136.1:0-8764 GCA_965372275.1 uncultured bacterium
TCATCCTGTCTTCAGGTGACTGTCCCCTAACGAATTGAGATTTATTTCCCGGCAACGGATTGCCGGGCTACGTTACTTATTTTCTATACTTTTTTGGCTTTTGGGAGTATTCAACTTCCAATATATTTATCATAAACCGCTTTCGCCCTTCCCTGGTCGGAAACACCGCGTATGATGGCGCGTCCGTTGCGGAACAGGCTTATCTCCACACCGTCCCCCGCATCAATTTTCAGGTAATATTTCCCCCCCGACATTTCAACCGCATCCTTGAGCTTCCCCCTGATGGATTCGAAATCGATATCCCCCCCCGGACCGAGAAGTTGATAGGCGTCCGCTCCGCATACATGAACCGGGTCGGTATCATCGTCGTTGAGAAACTGATAGTCGCCGCAACATGCCGGGCAGGATTCGTCCCGCATGCCGGAGATGGAGTTGCGGCGGATGGTGCCGGTGGAGAGGTCGATGAAGTACATCGGCCAATCATCCTCAAAAGTCTTGCCGGTAATTACACGAAGGGCCAAATCCACTGCTAACGAACTGATCAGGGTGACACCGGGCGGCCATACACCGGCGGTATCGCAAGCGGGTTCGAGCGACGGGTCGGGCATATCGCGGAACAGGCATCGCAGGCAGGGGCCATCGGGCAGGACGGGGAAGCAGGTGGCCTGGTACGCTACCACGCCGCAGTAAATATATGGGATCCCGGTTGCACGGGAGAAATCGTTGAGGAGGTAGCGGGTGATGTAGTTATCGGTGCCGTCGAGAATGAGGTCGGCGTCACCAAGAATTTTCTGAATATTCCTCGTTCCGAGGTGATCGATGATTGTGGTGTATTCAATCCCGGAATTGATTTCAGTGAGATGCCGGGCTGCCGCTTCAGCCTTCGGGATATTTTCGAGGGCGTCAAATTCAGTGAATAACGTCTGGCGGTTGAGATTGTCGAGTTCGACGAAATCCCGGTCGATGAGCATGAGATGTCCGACACCCATACGCGCGAGAGTTTCGGCGTGATGTGTACCGAGCGCACCCAGGCCAACGATAGCGATAGTCGATTCGGACAATTTCCGCTGGTCGTTCTCATCGAACGATTCAAGGAGAAGCTGACGGTTGTAACGATTGGTCGGCATGTATGGGAGTTATTATAGCAGAGGTAACAGGGCACCGCTTTCCTCTCAACTTTCGCCATTATATGATTTTATCCGGCACTGCAAGTCTTACGTAGGGGTTACCCGGAGGGTCACCCTCCGGTAAGGCTACATTTGAAGCTGGAGGGCGAGCCTCCGGCTCGCCCCTACGAGATGCTGACTTCGCATGATGCGATTTTAAACCCGGCTGCTTTCCGCAAGCCATCTGAATAAAGTATGCGCATTCCTTGTAGTATCCTTATGCGTTCTTTGTGGCACCCTTACGCATTCCTTGTGGCACCCTTTTTCGAGTCTTCGAGAAAAGGGGTGGTCTTCCTTTACTGAGAGATTGTGAAGATAGGAAGACCACCCTTCTGAAGACAGAAAGGTGCCACCCGGAGTGCAGACGCTTTTTTTATTAGGCTTGTTGAAAATGCCACCTTAACGGTTAGCGCGTATTGTTTGGGTAGCGCGTATTGTTTGGGTAGCGCGTATCTATAGTGAGCGCCAGCGAACGGTGGTGCGCGCACATGGCAAGAGCACCGCTTTCCTCGAAGACTCGGAGAAGCGGTGGCACACAAGAAGGGTAATTATAAGGTTCATCCTTGGATGAGGTCGAACACGAGTCATCTACAAACTTCGAAGACTCGTTTGTAGGCGGCACCCAGACTTGAGACAGTATAATTTATGCAACGTTGGGATTAAGTCTGCGGAACTGGTTGGGGGTTAAATGAATCGATGTCAAGAGAGTCAACAGCATCTTTCATTGACGCCAGCACATCAAGGAAACTTTTCCTATCCTCCTTGGCGAGCGAAGTATGGAAGCGCTGATAGTATGCAATTCCGTCGAGAAGATTCTGCTTGTATCCAGCGAGGTACTTTTTTTTCCGGGCAGACAGATTAAGCGAAAACAGTTTAAGTTCTTTGCGGAGGAAGTCGACATAGAGTTTCAATTCCCGCATGAACATGTGCGGGCGATCGGAACTGGTCAGCAGGTTAGTTTTTCCGTAAATATGGTCAATCATTTCTTCAAGGGTCGCGATCTTGGAAAAGTCAACGATATTCGGTCCACAGCATATTACGGGAGTTACGTCCTGCTCGATATCATTCTTAATCTTAACACTGCCGCCCAGGTCCTGGCATATACAACTTTTAACCAGCACATTTTCCTTCACGATTGCCATCCGCTCTTCTGAACCGGATTCACCGTCGAGGCTTTCAAGCTTGAGCTGCTGATAAGCACGAGATGCAACACAGATCGGCTCTTTTGTAAACTCCGTGTTTGAAACCAGAATACCTTTCGGGCAGGAACTGCCGGGAGTACCGGCACTGATACGTTTGAGTCGTGCAACTTCGCTTGCACAAGTGTGAAGATTCCAGAATGGCACGCCTACCGGGGAATTGTCACTCAGGAACACGTCATTTTCAGTAGCTTCGGATAAAAGGGCAAGGTGGGCCTTATCAATAGCGGTAACCTCTGGGACGAGCAACCAGGGAGTGCCCCAACCGGTACTGTCCATACCATAATAATCAAGCAGTAATTCATTCTCGGTATGCGAACAGATACCTCCCTGGACAGTGAATTTCACTTTCGGAGGCTGGTCCAGTTCATCGCGGTCACCTGCCGCCAAACCCTTGTTGAACGCCTGGAAAAGTTTATCAATCAACTCCGTCTTTCTTTCTTTAAATTGATCGAGTATCGGCCCCATCAGGTGACCCGCGGAGGGAAATGCATGGCCACCGCAGTTCAAGCCTGATTCAACTCGATGTTCGGATACCCAAATCCCCCGTTTAGCTAAGAATAGTCCCTGGATTTCGGCGGAACGATAATCGCTAACCTTGAGAATGACCTTTTTCCTGAACCCGCCGTTATTGTCCGGATAGAAGTCCTCGAAACTGTTGAGGTATCTCAACAGGCGCTGGTTCATACCGGCTGAAAAAATAATGGATCCGCTTAATTCACTCAGCGCGAATCCACGTAAAGCTGCCATGGCATCCGCAAATTCGTGTGGTTGCTCGACATTTCCCCGCCGATTTTCCTTGTCGAGCTTGGTCATGATATTGACATCGATGCTCCCGGGCACGGCGAGTTTTCGCAGGAGTTGCTGCATCTCAGCCTTTTTCTCCCGGTTTTCTTCCACATGCATTTTCTCGTACAGCCGCTTAGGTTCTGAATCCGGCAGAAGATCGAAGTAGCGAACAATGTCGCTGCCGGGCTCAAATGGCTGCGCCTTCAGTTCCTTCACCTGGCGCTGAACAAGTCGGTTTACAAGGTTAAGGTAAAAAGTAATCCTGTGCGCCCGGGGATCCTCATCTTTGTCGGTGATCTCAACGTATGGTTCGCCGTTCCTCTCAGCTTGGAATTTCCGCACCTGTTCGATCAGCAGGTCATCCACCAGCGAAATGACAGAAGAAATACCGTACTTTGCCACTTTAATGGGAGTCTCGGTACTGAAACCCGTACCCATGACTGGAATATGAAAAGTATGCATGTTATCTAAAAACTTATCTCCTGCCTGAATATTCTCTAAATATGCCAATATTTAAGTGTGGACATAAAAAGGTAAAAAGTCAACATGTAGTTCAAGTTCTATCAGCCACGGTCAGGCTGCAATGGGAGCTCCGTTGGAATAGCCAATGATTGGTTTTGCCGGTAAGACACCGCTTTCCTCGAAGACTCGGAGAAGCGGTGGCACACAGGTAGGGGATTGAACATCAGCGGTGCTTTTCAGGAGGAAACCATAGCTTCATCGTTTCTGTGAATTTAATAAATGCCGGATCCTGACAAAATGCGAGGCTTACTTTTTCTGCCAGAGCTTTATATATAGCGGATGACCGTGGCTTGCGTGCAATCCTTAAAGCCCTTTCAAGAGCTTCTTTCGGATTCTTCGGCTTGAGTTGATCCTCGCTGTCAGTAAAACCTTCATCCTTTAGCCATTTCTGCAGGTTTGGTTCAAGACCATCCCATCCTAAAGTTTGAATTACGTGTTTTGATCCACTCCAAATCCAGATATCAAGCTCAGGATCAATAACGATGGCGGCGGCATTATCCCCCCATCCCGACTGCGTTAGATTTTCCTCAGCCTCACTTTCAAGTTCGATGCGTGAAGAATCTTCCCGGCCGCAACCTTCCCTGTCAAAAAGCATCAGGGCGTGAGATGATTTCCCCACATACTCTCTTAGCAGCTCATGCCCCCGGAGCCTGCATCCGGGATCATGTCTTGGATGTCTAAGGATTTCAACATTGGCATCGGGAAGTGGATGAAAACCGACGGGTTCATGCCTTGTCAACAACCCACGTAAGGCAAATTCCATATTTTTATCTGCAATAAGGATAACAAGATCAAGCATAAATGCCCCTCAATCCAAAACTCCACTCGCGAACATCGTCCCGAGGTCAACACGTCCGCTCCAATCCTTCAGCATCGGATGTTTATCACCGGAGATGATTTGCGCTGCACCGTCTTCATCCTTTGAGAAACATAGTATCTCTTCGGGTTTAGCCAAGCTAACAAGAAGCGGAGAATGGGTGGCTACAAGAACCTGGCCATCGTAAACAGATGAAAGTGATTGGTATATCGTTTCTAAAGCTAATGGATGAACTCCATTTTCGGGTTCTTCAATCAAGTAAATTCCTTTAGAATCAGGAAGGTAAGCCGGGAGTGTTAGTGCAAGCATTCGAAGTGTTCCATCGGACGCGACCCAGGAGGGAATTTCAAGGCCCCCCTTATATTGGAGTAAAATATAGGCATGTCTATCCTCATCCTTGACAACAATCCTGAAACCTTCTAGATCAGGAAGGCTTGTTTGCAGATGGGATATCCAATCATTGTAATTCTCTGGGGAATTATTCTTCAAATTATCAATCACCCAAGGAAGATTTGAGCCGTCCGTTTTTAAATAATACCCCTTACCCGGAGGGCTTGGCATTCGTATCGACTGGTTATTCAGTATAAGCAACTGAATTCCATTCTTTAAGGATTCTCTAAACCAAGTTGCTACAGGAAATTTCTTCTCGTCATATGGTAAATTCATTAACGCCGATTCCTTGAAACCGATGTTGAAAGAGAAGAGAGATTGAACTGCACCTTTTTCCAAAACTTCCGAATGGAACACAGCGCCAATTGGGGTTTGTTTCTCAACAATGGGTTTATAACCAGAAGCGTAAGTAGTAATAATCGAATCTCTCTGTTTATCCGGCCTTTGAAGCTTTGAGGAATTCCCCTCCTTAATTTTAGTTCCAACTAGGAAAAGTTGCTCTCCAGCGATTCCAATTTCATTACTATCTATCACATACTTGATGATTACTTCATACCTAACGGTTTTATAGGACCTCCCAAGTTTCATATCCTCTTGGTGAAAAGATTCGGGAATATCCGCTTCCACAGCTAGCTGAAAGGTATGTTCTTTGCGTCCCCAAACTAAATCTTGAAACGTATTAGTACGTTTATTAATCGCTTTATGAAGGCCATCTGACAGCATGTCACCAAGAAACGCCACTACATCAAGGAATGTTGTCTTCCCACTCGCGTTAGGGCCCACAAGAATATGAAACGGTCCAAGAGGTTGGCTTACGTGCCGCAAACAGCGGTAGTTGAGGGCTTCGATTTTGGAAATCATCCTGTTATTTCCCTCCTTCCTCCTCGATATTCCCGTGCGTTACGGGCGGCTTCCAATATATCCTCAAGTGATTGCCTAAAATCCCTCGGCATAGACCACCTCGGAGAGAATGGGTTCCCGCAGCCGTGGTTTTATTCCCCCACGTATTACCAGATCAACTGAGCGGCCAAACAATTCCTCCAGGAAAAATTTCAACCCCATGTATGATTTAAAGGTTTCATTCTCGAATTCGACGAGGATATCAAGGTCGGAAGTTTCAGTGAGCTCGCCCCTCACAGCGGAGCCGAATACGCCCAATTGGCGGACACCGTAGAATTTTATCTCGCCACGATTAACTTCAATCTTCCTGAGGATTTCATCCAGGTTTGACATCATATGCCTCTCTCACTGCATGTAATCCCCGGCATCAGAATACCGGGCTACCAGCTGTCTTGTTATTTCCCTCCTTCCTCCTCAATAAATCCCGCATTCCGTGATGTTTTGATGGCGCAGAATTCGCCGCACATGGAGCAGAGGTCGGGGTTGCCGGGTTTGGCGGATTCGCGAATAGAACGGGCCAGTCCGGGGTCGAGCGATTTATATATATGAGTGGTCCAGTCCATCCTCGCGCGGGCTGTGCTTATTTCATCATCCCAGTCCATAGCTCCCGCGATGCCCTTGCCGAGATCGCCGATATGCGCGGCAAGACGCGTGACCATGATTCCCTCGCGTACCTGCTCTACCGTCGGCAGACACAGATGCTCGGCCTGGGTGACGTAGCATAGATAATCAGCGCCAGCCCATGAAGCCAACGCGCCGCCGATGGCAGTGGCGATGTGGTCATAACCGGGGGCTACGTCAGTGGGCAACGGGCCGAGGACATAGAATGGAGCGCCTTTGCATATATCCTTTTCGAGCTTCATGTTGTACTCGATCTTGTTTATCGGAATATGCCCGGGACCTTCGACCATCACCTGCACCCCGCGTTCCCTCGCGCGCCGCACGAGGTCGCCCGATACGATCAGCTCGTGAATCTGCGCCTTGTCGGTGGCGTCGTGCTGACATCCGGGACGCAGTCCGTCGCCGAGAGAGAGGGTGACATCATATTTTTCTGTGATATCGAGAAGCCGGTCGTAATGTTCGTAGAGCGGATTCTCCTTGCGGTTCTTCTTCATCCATGCTGCGAGGAGACTACCACCGCGAGAGACGATACCGAGCATACGCGGGTTGCGTTCGAGGATTTCGACGCCTTCCATCGTGATGCTCGTATGCACCGTGATGAAATCGACACCCTGTTCGCACTGGGCCTCGATCACCTCGAAAAGTGTGTCGGTATCGAGGTCGTTGAATTCCCTGCCCGCATCAAACGCGCGCTTGGCCATTTCATAGATAGGGACGGTCCCGAAGGGTATCGGCGAACGGTCGAGCAGTTCCTGACGTATAGCCCTGAGGTCACCGCCGGTGGAGAGGTCCATCACCGTGTCGGCCTTGGCATCGAGGGTGACGTTGAGTTTTTCGATCTCGATGTCGATATTGCTGCAGTCGGGTGATGTCCCGATATTGGCGTTGACCTTCGTATGAAGTTTCCAGCCAACACCACACGCGGGGAAGGAGCGTTTTGCATTTTTGGGTATAACGACCCAACCATCGCGAATGCCCTGCACGAGGCACTCCTCGCAGCAACCTTCCCGCTCGACGATTTCCTTTATCTCCGGCCTGTCTTTTCCAGCTAATATGTCTTGTACTAATGTCATTTACTACAACCTTTCATCGTTTCCGGCACTAATGATACTACAATAATCAGCATTGATGTACCCGGCAGTTCTCACGGCAGCTTTCTTCATGCCTGTTTGTCGGAACCCTTCCTCGTCCTATAGAGATAAACAAAACTCCCGATTATCAAAACCACCCCAGCGATAAGTGCCAGGATAGTTAATTTGAATTCAGTCCGGTCGGGTTTCCAGGTGCCATAGAGGATGGCATACAGGAGCCCGGCGAGTCCGAGGAAAAAACATATGTCGGCAATACGTTTGGGCGACACTATTCGAATCCTGCTCCCGGAGATGAATCGGAAGCATAGACCTTCTTGGGAATGCGACCTGCGAGATAGCCCAACCGTCCCGCTTCGACGCCCTTTTTAAATCCTTCAGCCATGGCAGTAGGATCGGCGGCTTTCGCGATGGCGGTATTCACAAGCACGGCGTCGGCGCCGATTTCCAGGGCCAGGGCTGCATCGGACGGTACTCCGAGCCCGGCATCCACGACCACTGGAACCTTGGCCCGGCTTACAATTATCTTGATACCGGACAGGTCGATGCATCCGTGGCCCGAACCGATCATTGATGCGAGCGGCATAACGGTGGCGCATCCGATCTCTTCGAGCTTCTTCGCGGCGATGGGATCATCGTTGATATACGGGAGTACCACGAAGCCTTCATCGATGAGAATTTTCGCCGCTTCGATAGTGCCTTCCATATCGGGAAGCAGTGTTTCCTTGTCGGCCAGGACTTCGAGCTTGATCCAGTTTGTGTAGCCGGCGGCTTTGCTCATACGTGCGATACGCAGCGCATCCTCCACCGAAAATGCACCCGCCGTGTTGGGCAGGAGGGTGTATTTATCGAGATCGACATAATTCAGAAGGTCTTCCTTGTTGTCGAAATCGACACGTCCCATCGCGACGGTAACTATATCGGTGCCCGACGCTTCGTGTGCCTTTACCATGGCCTCATTTGTTTCATACTTCCCGGTGCCGACAATCAATCGGGATTTGAATTCCTTTCCGGCGATTACAAGAGGTTTGTCATCCATTGTTTCATCCTTCCATCAGGTATTACGCGCAGCGTCCCACTGTGCAGGCTGGAATACCCGAAAACCCGCAGGGGGCAAATGGTATCAAATGAAGTGCAGCTTAAGCAACAAGGATATCTCTTGTGTCTTGTGTGCCACTGCTACTTAGCGTCTTCGCTGATAGCGGTGTCTTAGTCTGAGCGCGCATCATCGGTCGCAGAGCGACCTATAGATACGCGCTACCCACTTGTCAG
>CBDVBS010000137.1:0-8656 GCA_965372275.1 uncultured bacterium
AATATCCAACTATCTTACTCTTTCTTACTGGAGCGCTGGCTTCCAGCCGGCATGATCTGGGGAACCCAGCTTCGGTTGTCGGTGGGGATAAGCTCGATTTCGAAGAGACGGCTCCAGGGGAGTTCTACGACAAACCCTGTATCGCCGAGGGGCTCGATTATCCGGAGAGGGATAGAAAGCTCGACGCATTCCTCTTGCCAGAGCTCAACGAGTTGTGATGCTATATCAGTCGAGGCTTCATGAATTTCCTGCTCCGTCAGTTCCCAGATATTTGCGCCTTGAGAGGTATATTCATCACGCAGCCCACCCCGCATTCGCCCCTGGTAGAGCCAGTCATCGAGAAGTCTTGACCATAGGAACACTTCGGTTGCGGCCTGTACGCTTTCGGGGTCGGAACGGACCGCGTATCCGTAGTCGATTGCCATCCAGAGAGCCATTGCCGAACCGAGAGTGTTGGATGCGGTGTTCCATCCGAGGTATCCCACCAGCCCGGACGGTGCGCCATTCTCGCGCCATACATCGATCAGTAACGAATCAGCCATGTTAATTTTTGCGATATCAGCCACGACCACCCGTTGATTACCCAGGCTGCTGCTCGCTGCACGGATTGAACTACCCCTCATATCCTCACCGCCTTCTTCCCCTGCACCGTTTATCCAGAGCACCGGGCGCCAATCATCCAGCAGGTCGAGTCTCGATGTGGTACGTGCTTTCAGCCAGCGCAATTCTGCAAAAACATTTTCAGCAACGAGCGCGCTCTCGGCCGGGGAGATTCTCAACAGGTCGGCTGGTGTTGTCCAGACCAGGCCGACGGTGGAAGGCGCATCGGGCTGATGTTCCCGCAGATAGCGCGCGAAGAGTAGCATCATCCCTTCGTCGGTGCCGTCCATGACATGGTTCGATAATCTCCCAAGTATGAGCTTGAGCTGGTCGGCAAGGGGACCCGGGCGATTGTCATCGAGTGTTATCAGGAGCCTGTCCGGATCGATACCACAACGAGACAGGAAACGAATCCAGGCCCTGAGGCGTCTGGCATAGTGGTCGAGATATTCACTGCCGGTACTCTTTGAGGAACCATTAACAACATCCCATACCCGGTTCTGGGTTTCTGCATTGTAGAGTGAATTAAGCGCATCGGCATACTTCGCTATGTCATCTTCAATAGTCCAGGTCGGTGCCGCCCTTGGCATGGCAAAATGCACGAGCGCATCGTCCCGCAGTATCGGCGAATAGAGATATCCCGGATCGCATGTGCGCGAGCCCACGAGTGAATCGGCGACTGCCGCATTGAGAGAAACAATATCGAATTCGGTAAGGTCGGCAGGCAGATGCAGCCCGCGCTCGACCGAGTTCCCCTGCTTTATATCGGGATAAACCCCGGCGATGGCGCCAAGCTGTTTGATGAAGAGGTAGTTTGGCGGACGATCATCGAGCGTGAGTATCTTTACGGATAACGGACGGACCTTGCCGGACTCGGCAAAACCGGTGATTATAAAAAAGACCCCCAGCACGGCAAGTAAACGAAATATCCTGTTCCTTAAACGAGTCATTAAGGTAAGTCCTCATATGATCGATCCGAGATATTGTTTATTATAACCTCATTCCCATGGTCAAAATCACAAAAACATGATTTAATCCCCTTCGTATGTCCTATTTGGCAAGGCAAAAAATTAATATAGATCGTCTGGAGGAGCTTCTTGCCAAGGAAGACGGCGACGCGGACTTGGCCGGATTCCTCAACAGGCTGCATCCGGCTGATGTTGCGGACCTCCTGGAGATCCTTGATCTGGATAATCAGAAACGTGCGTTCGGCATCCTGTCAACCGAGCAGGCTGCACGCGTGATGGAGGAAATCGATATCGCGGTGAAGGGGAAGGTCCTGCTTCTCGACTCGATCGGCGCTGAGAAGGCCGCCGATGTGGTCGAGGAGATGTCGGACGACGACAGGGTTGACTTCCTCTATGAAATCCCCGACGAGAAAACGGAAGAGTTTTTCCGTATCATCGACGACTCCAAGGAAGCCGAAGCCAAGAAGCTGTATGACTATCCCGAGGATAGCGCCGGTGGATTGATGACGCTCGATTACGTCGCGGTCCCGTCTGGATTCACCGTCAACCAGGCGCTCGAATTCATCCGCCGCAAACCGCCGAGCAGCGAGATCGTGTATTACTGCTATGTAATCGACGACGCGGGTCACCTTAAGGGTGTCATCTCAACGCGGGACCTCATCGCCACACCCGGTGATGTGAAATTATCAAATCTAATGGCCGAAGATCTGGTCACGGTAAAAATTCTCACCGACCAGGAGGAAGTAGCCGAGCTTTGCAACCACTACGATCTGCTGGCCCTGCCGGTCGTTGATGACGGGAACATCCTGAGGGGAATGGTTACTTTCGACGATGTGATGGAGGTTATCTACGAAGAGGCCACCGAGGATATGTATCTGCAGAGCGCGATAGCTACGCCGAAGGAAAGTTATACCGAGATGCCCCTCGTGACTATCTGGAAGGGGCGGGTGCCCTGGCTGATCCTCCTGCTCGCGGCGGCGGTGATTTCAGGTCATGTCATGAAGCATTTCGAGGATGTCTCCAGGCATATTATCGCGCTGACATTTTTCATCCCCATGCTCTTAGGCACCGCCGGTAACGCTGGAGCCCAGTCTGCCACCATCGTGGTACGCGCTCTTGCGCTGGGCCAGGTGCGGGAACGCGTTCGTGTAAACCTGCTTGCACGTGAACTTGTCACCGGGTTGAGCCTGGGAATTACGCTTGGAGTCTTAGGATTCGTCTTTGCATTTTTGGTTGTTCCCGACGCCGGATGGGGATTGGCTTTGACCCTCGCGATAAGCCTCTTCCTGAGCATCATCATTGCATCGATGTCCGGCGCGGTATTGCCGCTGGTGTTTGAGAAATTAGGATGGGATCCGGCACTTATGTCCGGGCCGTTCCTTACGACGATAGTTGATGTTCTCGGCCTGCTTGTCTATTTCGGCGTTGCCGGGCTACTGCTGAATTGATTCCGTTTCCATTTACTATTATTTTCCAACGAGAAGGGAACCGCTGTTAAAGACATCTTGTAGGGGCGAGCCGGAGGTTCGCCCTCCGTCTTGAAATACAGTGTGCTCCGGAGGGTGACCCTCCGGGTAACCCCTACGTAAGACTTGCAGCGTCAGATAAAGTTATAGTATGGCGAAAGTCGAGAGGATATCCGCGCTCCCAGGAGAGAGAACCCCGACGAGTAGATTCTTTCTGCAGATCCGAAGTGGTGGATTTCCATCATTTTCAGCAAATCCCGGAACACTTAATAGATATTAATATGCCGGAAAGAATGGCTTGATTATATGATATTCAGGGGTGTGACCGGCTGTATTTGTAGGAATCTGTATGAGCAATTCAGCATTTGCCTAAATGCCCGTGGGTCACCAATTGACTCATTACGGGGCATGTGTTAAATTTATATTTGGATAAGTATTTTTAAAACCCCAACGGTTTGCCGTTGAGGAGGTCAAAACGATGCGTAAGTATTCGATTTGGGCGATACCTTTAATCCTTATCGTATCCGGACTAATCCAGTTTGCGTGCAGTTCGGGCGGGGCGACAACACCCGATGTGCAATACGATGCCTCTTACCCCCCGCGTAACTTCCAATGGGAAGTTGACAACAAGCAAATCAACCTCAGGTGGGACCCGGTACCTTTTGCTATCGGCTACAGGGTTTTCATCAGTGAAAACGGGGTGGATTTTAAGCCATATTCAGGCAATCCTATAATCAGCCAGAACCAGATTCTCATCACGAATCTGAGTAACGGTAAGCCTTACTACTTAGGAGTCTCCGCGGTTGGAAGCACAAATAACGAAACCGCGAAGGCATATCCCGGTGGAGCCCCCAATGCAACACCGATTACTCCCGAGACAACAGTAATCGAAACCGAAGTCGGCTTCCCTCCCGCGGCACCGAAGAACCTTCAGGGTTATACCGGCGACAGGCTGGTGCATCTGGATTGGGAACACAATACCGAGTCGGACTTCGATTTCTACCTTGTCTATTCGGCAAGGGAATATGATACGTACTTAGGCAAATTCAGCGCATTCCCATTAACGCGAAATAATTACTACAACCACGATGACGCGCTCAACGGTACAACTTATTACTACTACGTTACCGCCACGGATCTCGAAGTGTTAAAAAGCGAAGCATCGAATGTCGTTCACTACACTCCCCAGTCTTCACCACCTCTGATGCCCGTCAATTTCACGGCAAAATTCGTCGCCTTCGAGGGAATTGTCCTTAACTGGGACTGGACATACGAGCAGGATATAAGGGCCTACCGCATCATCCGCTATGACTGGACCGATGGTGTAATAGACCCGATTATAGACACTTCCGTGATAACATTGGGTTATCCTGAAGACGAGATCATCGGTACATATCCCCCACTCGCCGACCCGTTGATCGTACCCGGAGGTATCTACGAATACTGGGTTGCCGCGAAGGATATCGAAGGGCAGTACGGTCCGTCCGCGGTGTCAGCAAAAGTCCAGGTTCCCGGATAGGGACATTGCAGTTTTTTCGAAATTCAAGGGACCCACAACGTGGGTCCCTTTTGTGTTAAAATTCAACACCTATGAAGCGTGCAATTGTAATCGTCCTCGACGGCGTTGGTATCGGTGAGCTACCGGACGCGGATGAGTACGGAGATACGGGCTCCAACACACTCGTAAACATAGCTGAAAGCGCCGGTGGGCTGAACCTGCCGAATCTCGCGGCGATGGGCCTCGGGAATATCACCGATATCAAGGGGGTGCCCCGGATCGAAAGGCCGATCGCGTCTTTCGGGAAGATGGCCGAGGCATCGGCGGACAAGGATTCGACATCGGGACATTGGGAATTGATGGGCCTGGTTACCGAGGTGCCGTTTCCGACATATCCGAATGGTTTCCCCGTAGATGTTATCAACCGTTTCGAAGATGCAGTCGGTCGAAAGATCATCGGCAATAAACCCGCAAGCGGGACCGTTATCATCGAGGAATTGGGCGAGGAACATCTGAAGACCGGGAAGCCGATCGTCTATACATCCGCCGACAGCGTATTTCAGATAGCCGCGCACAAATCGATCATCCCGCTCGATGAGTTGTACCGCATGTGCAAGATCGCGCGTGAAATACTGAGGGGGGAACATGCCGTCGGAAGGGTTATTGCAAGGCCGTTCGAGGGTGAGCCGGGAAATTTCCAACGCACGTACGAACGCAAGGATTATCCCATCGAACCTCACGGGGATACTATCCTGGATATATTGAAACGTGGCGGAATGGATACCATCGGCGTGGGGAAAGTTGATTACCTTATCGGGGCGAAACCGTTTACGGAGGTGCACCATACGGTCGGTAATGCCGATGGGATGGACCAGGCTTTGAAGCGCATCGAATCAGGTTTCAACGGCCTGATGCTGTTTAACCTGATCGATTTCGATATGCTGTGGGGACATCGCAATAATGTGGTCGATTTCGCGAAGGGGCTTGAGTACTTTGATGAGCGTCTGCCGGAGATACTGTCAATTATAACGGATACCGATTTGTTGATTATCACCGCCGATCATGGCAACGACCCGACGACGCCGTCCACCGATCATTCACGTGAATATATCCCGCTCATCGCGTGGCAGAAGATGTTCCTCGTTGGCAGAGACCTCGGTACGCGGGAAAGTTTCTGCGATATCGCCGCGACCATCGCGCAGTTCTTCGGGGTCGATGGCACCGGTGCAGGCAGGAGTTTTTTGCTGCCTGAAGATACGGGGTGATGGTGCGAAATTTCTGGCGTGAAAATCTGAACCAGCTCATCCTCCTGATTCTCCTCCCAATCGTAGTATTCCCGTGGGCGGTGACCGGGCTGAGCCGTTTTGCCGGTGTGGACATCACCAAGCTGCATCAGCCGATGAGATGGTTCGACGTGCAGTCGGTTTACCGTGGTGAATTTCCGCTGTGGAATCCGAATATATTTTCGGGCTTCCCGCAGTTCGCGGAAGGGGAGTCGGGGTTCCTCTATATCGGGAACATCCTGCAATACCTGCCGGTCGATTTCAGCTACGCATACACATTGGTAATGCTCTTCCACTTTGCGTTGGCCGGAGTGCTTGCATATTCGTGCCTGAGGCATTTCGGATTGGATAAGCGAATCTCGTGCGGCTTGGCAATCGTGTGGGCATATTCACCATTTTTCATGTTCCACCTGTCAGCACCGACAATCCTGATCGTGCTTGCATGGTATCCAGCATTCATCCAACTCGCCGATTCGATGCCGGGACGTCCGTTGCGTCGTCTCGGATGGCTGGCACTGTTGTCGTCGCAGATGCTTTTGGCCGGAAGTGTGCAGGTGGCCTTCTTCGGGTTCTTCTCATATTTCGTCTATGCGTCGATCCGGTGGATTGCCAGCCGGAAGGAGATCATCGGTGCCGGCCTCAGACTGATATGGATTCCCCTTGCCGGTGTGGTTTTAGGTGGGATCGTCGCTGCTGTACAACTTTTGTCAACATTCGAGCTGATTTCTTATACAGAACGAGGGGCTGAATTAGGCGAATCGTTCCGCTCAATCGGAAGCTGGTTGGATTTAACAAGGCTCGGTTCGGTATTTGTTTTCCCGTTACTCAGCGAAAGCAAGGAACTTCTGCACTATGGCTCATCGCTCATCTATCTCGGATTCATCCCCGGGCTGTTCTTCGTCGGGGGACTCATCTATGGCTGGCGGAACAATCTTCTGAGGGTACATATCATCGCCGCGATCATCATTATCCTGCTCGCGATGGGAACACGTAACCAGTTCAACTTCTGGATGGAGCATATTCCGCCATTCGATAAGTTCCGCTATTTCGGGCGGTTTGCGGGGTTTGCATCCTGGCATCTGATTGTTGCTGCCGGGTTGTGGCTCAGCACGGTGTTTGCGAAACATCCCGCGGGAGTGCTTGATGTCAGGAAGATATGGAGCATCGCTGGATGGCCCGTAATAATCGGGGTCTTAAATATAATCATATTCACCGCGTTTCACTCAACATCCACATTCGTGATCGCAGGAATCGGATTCAGCATAATCCAGCTAATCGTGATGCTCATCATGCTCAGGCGCGCGAAGTGGCGGATGCATCTCGCAACAGCGGCGGCTCTATTCGCATTGGTGCTTGCATATCCGATCGGCAATATGCTGCAGCTTGATACCGGGGAATACAAGCGCGTGATGGGTGTGTTCGAGCAACTTGCGAAGGAGCGTCCAAACGGTCGTTATTATATGGAAGGTGAAGCCGGGCTTATTTCGATGGAAGGACATGGCCCATTTTTCCTGACGCCGTATCGTACGATGAAGGGTTTCGCGGGTGGCAATGCCGCATCGATGGCGGGATTGAATGTGCTGTCGGGATATACGCCGTTGAAGTTCAAGGAATGGGACCAGGCAGCGAACAGATTGGCATTAGCGGAAATCGGTGACGGGCAGCGAGAAGAAATATACGGCCAACTATTCCCTGACTATGTTGTATCGCGTGATGAGATAGAGATTGAAGGATACGAGGAAGTCCAAGGCGTCAATCTTGACGGGATATCTGACGGTGGATACATGCTCAGATCAACGCAACCTGTTTCTGATACTTTTATTATTCACTATCAATCGAAACTATTCCACATCGGAATGATAATCAGCCTCATCGGGATCCTGATATCCCTCGCACTGATAATCATCCCAACGGGGTTGAAAACCAAATTGGTGAAATAGACCCCGGAGTTGCATTAAAAACGTTGTAGTTCAGCATAACACGGGGACAGTCACCTGAAGACAGGATGACAGTCCCCGTTCGCGGGTACAAATAACCTTTTTCAGCATCCTGTTAAATGTTGTACGGTAAGGTAGCTGCTATCCTGAAACAAAGACCACGGTCAGCCCTCCCAAAGCGTCGGGCAGACCGTGCCATCAAGAACGAAATATTTATACAACGCTGGGGTAGATTATGATTCGCCGCTTGGGGTTTCTTCTTTTTCTATCTCGGGAATAACCGCCTTGGCCTGTTTAAACAGGTCGAACATGTATGTCGCGCCGTCCCTGTCGGGAGTGCGATGACCGTACTTCATCTCCTCGAAATTGTGCACGAACTCATCCGCAACGGCATATAGGATCGGGTGTTTCTTCATCGGCCATAGATATTCGCGATTCGTTCTCGACCGGTGGTAGCGAATTATGCGCCGCGCGTCGAGTGTGAGCAGGAGTGACATCATCATCGCGCTCAATGCCTCGGCCCATCGCCCCTGCTTCAGCAATTGTTCCGCCAATGAGAGTTGTTCGCCGGGATCGAGGTTCTCGTAGATATTCCCGGATTCACCCGATTCATCATTGAGCCCCCCGAGCATACGGGGGTAATAGTGAATGACAAGGCGGTAGATGATGAATGCAAGGACGCATACGGCGAGCCCGTAAAGAATGTATATAAATGCCGAAAGGTTTAACCCGGCCAGTCCGGCGCCGCCTCCCCCGCCATCGGTGCCGCCTGCGATGCCACCCCATTCTCTATCACGGTATTCTCTATCTTTCCAACGATCTTCATCTCTCTCTTCCCGCTCCTTTCGGCGTTTTTCTTCCCATTCGGCCAATCGCTCGAGCAGATCCTCGCTGTTGATATCGA
>CBDVBS010000138.1:0-8654 GCA_965372275.1 uncultured bacterium
GATGTCTTCCAGCAGGTGAAAGACAGGGGTGTCAGGATCGAAGCGGGTAATTCAACAGTCAGGGACCTCGTGGCAAACGGCGAGTTGATGTGGGGGTTCACCGACACGGACGACGCCGCCGGGGCAATCGAACGCGGAGCGCCGGTGGCGGTCGTATTCCCCGGACAGTATGAATCAGGAATTGGCACTCTATTGGTTCCGACAACCGTCGGCCTGATCTCCGGCGCACCTCATTCAGTGGAAGGTAAAATGCTGGTCGATTTCCTGCTCAGTGGGAAAGTGGAAGATATGCTCATCGAGGCCGGATGGTGCCACGTGCCTGTTCTTGACACTGATGCAAAACCGAAGTACATCAACGCCGAAAATGTAAAACTCATGGATGTGAATTTAACTGATGTGTACGCACACATCGAGCAGGTTAAAGAAGAACTCAACGAAATTTTCATCAAGTAGAAGATACCAATCAATATTTATTGTATGATGCAGCCACTTTTTCGAAAGGGTTTCCCGTGCGCAGGATTGTATCGGCACTATTTCTGATCATCGTTTTCGGCCCGGTCGCGGCACTGGTACTGCAATCCGTCATCCAATTTTTTGCACCTGAAGGAACAGAAATCTTGCGGAATGCCGCACCTACTGCAAGACAACTGGGATTATTGTGACGTACGATTCTGTTTTCTCTGTGTGTTTCCATAGGCGCTACGCTGCTTGGCATCTCGGTAGGGAGCGTCCTGTGGCAATGGCGGAGCGGAGCCGCATCGTGGGCGAAGTGGTTGGTGCTGATACTCATCATCGTACCTCCCTACATCCACGCGATGGCCTGGGTGTCGGCATTCAGCGAACTGAATTCAATCCTCAGTGATACCGGATTGGCATTCCCCATGCTCAAAGGATGGCCCGGCGCATGGTGGGTGGAAATTATGGCGTACACTCCCATCGCGGTGGGGCTGTCGCTGATCGGATTTTCGTCGGTTGATCCCGCATTGCTCGACGCGGCACGCATATCAAGGCCGGGACTGCCTGTATTCCTCAGAATTGCCCTTCCACTTGCGGCACCGCGGATATTGGCTGCATCGGGTCTTGTGTTCGTGCTGAGTCTTACCGATTACGGTTTACCCCAACTGTTCCAGCTCAATGTTTACGCGCTGGAAATATTTGTATTCTTCTCAAGCGGAGGTCCGGTAACAGGAACACTGCTGCTTGCATTACCGATGCTTGCCATCACCGGGGTTGTCATATGGCTTACACAGGATGGTCTGCGAAAAGCCGTGATGAAGCCCGTATGGGGAGTGAGATCCGTCTCACCTCAAATAAACCTGCCATCATGGGTGAGGAATATTCAATGGACCACATATCGGATTCGTTTTCCAGCAACCCGCGCTATGGCCGCACATGAATGTAGAGCAGAATATCCTATACGGCATCACGGGCATCCCCCATCGTGAAGCAGCCGATATGGTGAGCGAATTGCTGGATGCGATGGACCTTCCCGGTCTTGGGAAACGCCGCCCGGATGAACTTTCCGTTGGTCAGGCCCGGCGCGTGGCATTGGCGCCTCGTCCGAAGCATCTACTGATGGACGAACCCCTCACGAATCTCGATATGGATTTGAAGGACAAGTTGACAGAGTTTATTCGGTCACATGTCGAATCGACCGGCGCGTCGCTTGTATATGTCATTCATATCCCGGATGAAGTCGAGCGTCTTACGAAATCGATCACAAGAATGAACGCAGGCAGAATTCAGGATGCAAAAAGTGAATGACGAATTGCAAAAACCGAAAGGCAACTGGAAAAGCACTCTCTTCGGAATCGGCTGGGTGGTTGCGATTATCATCGCGATCTATTTTCTCATACGTCCCGAGCCGGTCATCCCTCTCCCACCCGGATGGACAATCTGGTCTGAAACAGGTGCATCAAGAACGATCCTTCCCAAGGATGACATCGTCTATATCGGAGGCGTAAAGGGTTTATATGTCATTGATTCGAGTGATAATGCTGCTCGCGTGATGATAGACGGTGCACCGGGCGCGGAAATCGTTAACGCTGTTCTCGAAGATCGTAACGGCGCACTGTGGGTTTGCATGGACGAAGGCCTTGCGATTCGCAAGGATGATATCTGGAATTACCTGACAGACAAAGACGGTCTCCCGAAGGGCCGGGTGGCATCGATCGCGTAATGACAATCACCGAGGATTCATCAGGTGGAGTCTGGTTCGGTACCCATGGAGCACCTGAAGGCGGATTAAGTCGTTACGCGGATGGGGCATTCCAATACTGGACTACATCCAACGGCCTGCCCCATGCAAATGTCCTTGCATTGATGCTCGATGATTCAGGACGCATATGGGCGGGTTGCGGTAAGGATACAGTTGGGGGAGCAATCATACTCAGCGAAAAAAACGGTTCATGGGAAATTGAAGAATCCCTTCCCATCGAAAAACTTGCCGGACCTATAGTGCGAAGCCTCTTTGTTGACCGAAGAGGATACACCTGGATCGGGTCAGAATTCAGCGGATTGACAATCAGAAAAGACAATGAGACACTGCGAATACTCACTCCCGATGACGGACTATCCTCAGGGGAGGTTCTGACAATGCGGGATACAGATAACGGCACGATGTGGATCGGCACTCTGATGGGTGCCTTACGGATTGATGCAGGAGCGGTATCACTGATTTTAACCACGAGTCCTGATTAGTCGGGTAGGACTATGACCGTCGCGCATGATGTTACGTCATATCCCTGTCCAGGCTCCTGTAATGGATCGCCTCTGCGATATGCGCGGTCCTGATTTCATCCACCTCCTCCAGATCGGCGATGGTGAGGGCGATTTTGAATATCCGGTTGTACGCGCGCGCGCTCATCCCCAGCGAATCGACGGCATGTTTCAGAAGTGACTGGGCCTCGTCCGGGATTTTACAGAACGTCCTGATCTCCCGCTCACGCATCTGGCTGTTGGAGAATATCCCGGTGCCCTTGAACCGGTGGGTTTGCCGATCCCGCGCATTGTTTACACGTTCGCGGATTTGCGCCGATGTTTCCCCCTCGGTATAGTGCTGCAATTTCTGATACTCCACCCTCGGCACGTTGATATGGATATCGATCCTGTCCAGCAACGGCCCGGAGATGCGCTGCATGTATTGCTTTATACGCGTCTGCGAGCAGCCGCACTCCTTGATAAGGTCGCCGTGGTAGCCGCACGGACAGGGATTCATCGCCGCCACGAGCATGAAGTTCGCGGGAAATGTGAGTGTCATCAACGCCCTCGAAATCGTTACCTTAGCATCCTCCAAAGGCTGTCGCATCACTTCGAGCACCGCTCCCTTGAACTCCGGCAGTTCATCGAGAAAGAGTACCCCGTTATGCGCGAGGCTCACTTCGCCGGGTGACGGGTAGCTTCCCCCACCCGCGAGCCCGGCGGGACTTATGGTGTGATGCGGACTGCGGTAGGGACGGCGTCGGATGAGACCTTCGCCGTCCCGTACCATTCCCATTATGGAGTGAATCTTCGTTATCTCCAGCGCTTCTTCGAACGTGGGGTCGGGAAGTATCGTCGGCAGACGCTTCGCGATCATACTCTTCCCGCTTCCCGGCGGACCTATCATCAACAGATTGTGATTTCCCGCGGCGGCGACTTCCAGCGCACGTTTTGCGCTTTCCTGCCCGCGCACTTCGCACAGATCGATATCATATTTCTCCTCGGTTTCAACAGGTTTCAAATCCCCGTTCGGCGTGTACGGTGTCCTCGTTGTGTAGCCATCGAATGAGTGCGCCACTTCCTTGAGATTGCGGTATGGGAATATCGTAACCCCTTCCACCAATGCCGCCTCGGCACGGTTGGGGTGTGGAACGACAATCCCCGCAATGTCATCTATACGGGCCTGGATAGTCATCGGTAGGACTCCGCATACTGAGCGCACCTCGCCATCAAGGCTCAACTCCCCCGTCATCCTCACGCCTTCCGTCTCCTCCATAGGCACCTGGCCGCTGGCCGCTAAGATGCCCATGGCGATAGGCAGATCGAATATCGGCCCTACCTTCTTCGTATTAGCCGGGGCGAGGTTGACGGTTATTTTTTTCAGGGGGAATGCGTAACCGGAATTGTTTATCGCCGCGCGTACGCGTTCCTTCGCTTCGTTTACGGCGGCATCCGGCAGGCCGACGATATCGAATCGCGGCATCCCGCTTGAGATATCAACCTCCACTTCTATCGGGTAGGCGTTGATACCCATAATGGCGCTTGATGAAATTTTGGCAATCATAGTTTCACTCCATCGGTCCGGGTTTCCGTTGTTTCGGGACACCCTTGTCCCGAAACATCCGTACACTATATAGGCGCCGGATTTGCCCAAAACCTTACAGTTGAAGTGAAATTTTCTTGAGATTTTTTTGGGGGCTGCTAACAATAAATCCCGGCAAGGGATTGCCGGGCTACGAAACCACCAGTGTTGAACGGTTTGCCGGTTTACGAATCACCCGAATTGATCGGGTACCGCAGGTCTATGACCTGCGGACGTCGGTCATAAACCGACGTTATCCTGACATTCTCCCCCCTGGGATCGCGGGCTGCCAGCCCGCCTACATGAATAAATTCTTATCCTGATAGCCCGCAAATCCCGTCCGGGTTGTGCTAAGATTTATTCCCGGCAAAGGATTGCCGGGCTACATTACTTAGAGTTAGAAAAGCTATATCTGATACGGTGATTTTTCACCCGGAGCAATAGAAAAGGAGACAATTCAATGGACAAACGTTTATTCACCCTTCTTCTCATCATCGCCTTAGGCATATGGGCTAATGTAATCGCCACTGTTTTCCTGCAGACCACCCCTACCCTTGCCGCCGGCAGCATAACGGACGTTAATATCGAAAAGGTGGGCGGCATGAGTTTATCCTATGGTGAGCCCATTGATGTCAACGTCGATGAGATAGACGGAATGACGCCCAGTATAACCTACCCGATACCTGTTGAAGTCAAATAGGGATTGCCGGGCTACGTATACTTGAGTGAATTCCCGGCAAGTGAGTTGCCGGGCTACATAGAGTGTGTAAATTCGGTGGTATGTGGTCATTCAGCTATATTGACAAATCCTTCGGCCATAAGAAAAACGCACCAAATTTCTTTGAGTATCGGGACTCTCCGCCAGCTTTTTCCCCAGCACCTGTGAGTTCATACCCGTCACCTACACGCTTCAGCCATCCCTTTGATATCAGTCGGTCATTAAGCTCAGCGGTTTTCATCCCTAATTGCTTGGCCAGTTTTGATGTCGTAAGTTTTTCATAATCAGCCGATTTACTATCAGCCGATTTAACATCAGTCGGTTTTTTATCTGGCTCCTCAATCTTGTCTGCTGAAAGCCGGACTGGTTCACTGATACGAATCAGTCGTTGTGCTTCATCAAATGTATCCTTGTATAGCTCAGCATCATCTTCCATTTTAATATAAACCCCCATCTCATTGTTGTTCTGCTGACTAAAATCATATAGATTCATAGAAGTGATGATTGCTTCCTTCTCGTTTAAGTAACACTTTGCGTGAAGATTTTCGCAAAAGCTGGTCCGCAGATAATCAAGATTCTTAAGCCAGTTAATCTCCGAAGGAGCAAGTTCACTCTTTCCATATACAATGTGCACATTGATTTTCAGCCGATCTTTATCTCCAAGCAACTCCTTTATCTTATCATTAAGCTGGAGAAAAGGGCTAATGATAATGAGGTGTATTGCCGCATTCTTGATTAATTCTTCAAGAAGGTAACTCGTCCTTGAAGTGTTTAAGAACTTTGCCATTTGAAAATCCTCCCGTTAAAGACCATTATCCTTGATAGTAATTCCCCAAGGCATAAATATACGGTATGGTTACAGCATGGTCAAGGTTCATTTCATCACGAATTATAAATCCAAATATTAGTCTGAAAGAATCTATTCCCGGCATCAGAATGCCGGGTTACATTAGTAAAACGTTTCCCTTATCCCGATACGGCTGAAAAATGTTACGATTGATGAAAATTCTTTTGGTGACGTAAGATATTGCATTGTCCCAGGTGTGGAAAAGAGGTTCGAGTATCATTGGTATGCCCCCAGTGCGGTGAGGTACTGAAGGACCAATCGGCGCCGCCGCATATCCCGGACGAGCCCGGACCGGGAATCCCAAGGGGTGTAATGGCGATAATCATCATCGTGTTCATCCTTCTCGGTGGCTATTTCTTCATACAAAGCGATACGTATCTCAAGATGAAAGCGAAGCGTTTCACTCAGCAAGGTGAGTACGCATTGGCGATAGATATCTTAGATGAAATGATCGACCGATCAGGCGTCGACATGGATCGCATAAAGCTGATGAGCGAGGCGCTCCTCGCACAGGGGCAAACGAGGATGGACAGTGGGAACTACCGCGAAGCTGTGCCATTGTTCAGTAAGGTCATTGAGAAGAATCTTGAATTCGAAGGTTCGGGTGGCAACAGGGAATTCATCGTTAAGGCGCTTTACGACACTTCTATATGTTTCCTGATGCTTGCCCAGAATAAGGGTGAATATATCGAACCATTCTGCAACGAGCTTACGTCCGCCGACGATGCAGTCGATGAACTCTTAGTTGTGCTGGAGGAAATCGAAACGGACTGGAAATCTCAGATGGCGGCGGATGCGCATATATTGGCATCGAACATAGCCGCCGAACGAGCTTCATTCTTCTGGCACATCAAGGACAAATCCCAGGCAAGAACATATCTCCTCGAGGCGGAGAAGGAGTTTGGAATCGGTATGAGTGAAGTGAATGAAAAATCCGAGTACACGAAACTCGGAATGGAATTGAGCAAACTACGTGCAAGAATCCTGGATTGATGATGAGTGACTAAAAACTCCCAACGGGAGCTAACCGCCACCTCATGGTATACATTCCGCAAGCGCCCCCTCCAGCATATCCTTCTCTTCCACATCATCTATGAACCTGATCGCCAGATCGGCATTCTCCCGCACCCTCTCGGATGAATCGAAATTGCTTAATAATCGAAGTTTTGGAAGCGTGGCTTTTGCATCTTTGCCCATCCCTGCAAGGAACCTTATGCTATGCGAACGCACGAACCATTCATCATCATCCAATAGATAAACTAACGAAGCAACTACATCCGTGGTGGGTCCGATAGCCCCAAAAGCATGAGTAATTTCGGCCCTGACATCAGCCGATTCATCCTCAAGCAGATCGAACAATATCGGGAATGCTTCCCCTACCCCCTCGCTGAAGCTTCCAAGCGATTTCGCTGCGGCTGAACGCACCTGCGCCTTATCATCCTGTAATGCAATTATCAGTGCCTTCACGGCACCGAATTCATCTACTCCCAATTCTCCAAGGGCTGCGGCGGAATTACCCCGAACCCTGAAACTATTATCTTGTAATGCACCTATTAACACTTTCTCGCTGCCGTGATATGGCCCGATTTTCCCAAGCGCTCTTACGGCGGCTGAACGTGTGGCAACATTTCCCTCGTCAAGAAGATCAATAATTCCAAGTACCGCATCAGAGGAAGCAGATCCGATACGACCAAGTGCGTTTATGACAGCGATACGCACCTGCTCATCTTCATCCGATAGCGCTCCCATCAACTTCGGTACGGCTTTCGAAGCTTCCTGGCCAAATGACATAATCCCTTCGGCAGATGCTATTCTTACATCGGGATCAACATCGTCAAGCCGGTAGATAAGATCATCCAGTAGTTGGGCGTTAGTGTACTCATCAGCGTACACCGAGGTTTGCATTACCAGAACGGACGCTATAATCAATACTATGATCCTGAAAAATTTCATAACGTTCATAGCACTACCTTATCAATAACAGTAATCCTTATTGAATATACTAATTGTAGCTTAATGGAAAGGCTGACGCTACTTTTTTGACAATAAATTCTGAAGCACTTCCACTGCCGTTGCAGCGTCAGGGGCGAAGCCATCTGCGCCGATTTCTTTGGCATACCTGTCCGAAAGCGGAGCACCGCCAACCATAATGATCAAACGTTCGCGTATGCCGGCATTTTTGATGGCTTCGATGGTGTTCGTCATATTCGGCATCGTTGTCGTGAGCAGGCTCGACATGAGGACGGCATCCACGCCATCGGACGCAGCTTCCACGAATTTATCGGGGGGAACATCATGGCCGAGGTCGATTACTTCAAAACCAGAGCCTTTTATCATCATGGCAACAAGATTCTTCCCTATATCGTGAATGTCATCCTTGACGGTTCCGAGGACCACACGTCCTGCCGGTTCGATACCCGATTCAAGGAACAGTGGTTCGATGATCGACATCCCGAAATTCATGGCACGAGCTGCAATCAGTACTTCCGGGACAAAATACTCCCCTTCCTTGAAACGCTTGCCGACTACGTTCATACCCGCGATCAGACCTTCGTTGAGAACACTCTCTACCCGCTCACCCTCATCCAACGCCTTCCTTACCAGGTCACGGCATTCATCCTGTTTGCCGTTGATTACTGATTCCTTGATATTTTCAATAATTTCCATTTTTAAATCCGGAGGAAAATAGGGACAGTCACCTATTTTTCCCCTATGTACTTCTCCATAATTATAGCTATTAAAATAGGGTGACAGTCCCTATTTTCCCACACTGCAATTATATAAATATTTCGATGTAATATTCCCAG
>CBDVBS010000139.1:0-8649 GCA_965372275.1 uncultured bacterium
CGATGGTTCCAACGTTAACGTGCGGCTTCGTCCTCTCAAATTTCTCCTTGGCCATTTCTGCCGACTCCTTATACGTAACTAAAGTAATTTACTTATTTATTAACCGTCTGACCTTTGGATTTCAATCTTTCTAAAAAAGCATTCCGTCCGCTAACTGCTTTGGCACCTGCCGGAATTCGAGGAACTCCATAATTGACGATGCCCTTCCCTGGCTCAGGCTCCGAAGCTGTGTCGTGTAACTGAACATCTCCGCCAACGGAACCTTCCCGAGCAAGGTCTCGATACCTTCCGCCCTCTGCTCGATGGCATCGATAGTTCCACGCCGGGAGTTCAAATCGCCGATGATGTCACCGACATACTCGTGAGGGCTTTCGATCTCGAGCCGCATCACCGGCTCCATCAACACGGGATGGGCTTTTTCCATCGCGTCCCGGACACACATCCCCGCGGCTGCTTCAAACGCCAGGGGGTTGGAATCGACTTCGTGAAAACCGGCTTCAACAAGCCTGATGGCCACATCTATAACCGGATAATGCCATTTCACTCCCACGGCCAATCCGTTTACCGCACCGCGCTCGATGGCGGTAAGGAATTCCTTGTTGAGCAATTCCTTCGGGCCGGGGTCGCATGAGAACACGATTCCAGCAGCCTTCTTTGCGGGTTCAACATTAATGACAACCCGCGCATACTGGCCGCGCGAACCGATTTGGCGCACGTATTCTTCCACGTGCCGGGCGGATGAAGCAACAGATTCTTTATAGCTTACCTGGGGCTTGCCGACATACGCTTTAACTCCGAATTCTCTTAAAAGCCTGTCAACAATAATTTCGAGGTGGAGTTCGCCCATCCCGCTTACGATAGTCTGATTACTGTCTTCATCAAACTTCGTAACGAAGGTTGGATCCTCCTCGGCCAGACGCTTAAGCGCATGCTGTAGCTTCTGTTGTTCCGCGTTGGTCTCGGGCTCAATAGAGATGGCCACTACCGGTTCAGGTGTGTAAACCCGTTCAAGCAAAACCTGGTTCTTATCCCCGCAAAGGGAATCACCGGTGGTGGTCTCTTTCAAACCGACCAGCGCACCCAGTTCGCCCGCCCGCAATTCGTCCACTGGTTCCTTTCTGTTAGCGTGCATTATAAGGATATTATTCACACGTTCGCGTTTTTGGAGCCGGACATTGTAGATAAAGGAACCTTTTTGGATCTTTCCGGAATAGACCCTGACATAGGTTATCTTCCCTGTATGCTGGTCAACAGCGATCTTGAAAGCCAATGCGGCCAACGGTTCCTGGACATCGCAGTGACGCTCGATAAGCTCGCCACTCTTAAGATGATGTCCCACCGCCGGAGGCGTTTCCATCGGTGAAGGCAGGTAATCAACCACCGCGTCGAGCAGGAGTTGAATGCCCTTATTCTTAAATGCCGACCCGCATAATACGGGAGTCACCTTGTCCCTTAATACGGCCTCTCGGATACCGGTTTTCAGGGTTTCCAAGGTCAAACGATTTTCAAGGTACTCTTCAAGTGCTTTCTCGGAATGCCGTGTGACCTCGTCGATCAATTTCTCACGCCACTCCTCGGCTTCATCTATCATGTCCCGAGGAATCGGGATTCTCTCATATTTCGTGCCGGTTTCATCAATCCATCTTATCTGTTCCATTGTAAGAAGGTCGATTACACCGACGAAATTTGCTTCGCTGCCTACAGGTAATTGAATCACCATCGGGTTCGCGTTCAGCCGTTCTCGTATCTCATCAACAGTACCGTAGAAATTGGCTCCCACGCGATCCATCTTGTTGATAAAGCAGATACGTGGGATCCGGTTCCTGTTGGCCTGTCGCCATACGGTCTCGGACTGGCTCTGAACCCCGCCCACGGCACAGAATACGGCGATTACCGAATCGAGCACTCTCAGCGAACGTTCCACCTCGATGGTGAAATCGACATGTCCGGGAGTGTCAATGATGTTTATCTGATGCTCCCGCCACTCCACGTAGGTCGCCGCGGCTGTTATCGTTATTCCCCGTTCGCGCTCCTGGTCCATCCAGTCGGTAACGGTTGTCCCATCGTGGACTTCGCCATACCTGTGAACCCGGCCCCCATAGTACAGGATACGCTCCGTGGTCGTTGTCTTACCCGCGTCAATATGGGCTGCTATGCCAATGTTCCTTATTGTAGACGGGTCATAAGCCATAGCAACATCATCCTCATCAACTCAACATCCCCTCAACTTGGAGGGGTTCCGAGATTGACCCGGTATGTCGCTTAGCTTAGACATCATCACAATAACCCGTACCTCAAAAAACAATCCCCCAAAAATCAATAACAAAAACGCTGGAGTTATCTTATTTATATAAAATATAAACTACCAGCGATAGTGCGCAAATGCTTTATTAGCCTCGGCCATCTTATGCGTGTCCTCTCTCTTCTTGACCGCGGCACCTGTATGATTATAGGCATCGATAATTTCAAACGCGAGTTTCTCGTGCATCGGACGACCCTTGCGCTTACGCGCGTACGAGATCATCCATCGCATACCGATCTCTTCCTGCTTATGACTCGGGATATCGATGGGCACCTGGTAGGTGCTGCCGCCCATACGTCGTGATTTAACTTCAACAAGGGGCCTTACATTCGCCAGCGCTTTTTTGAAGACATCAAACGGCTCTTCGCCGGTCTTCTTCTGGACAACATCCAATGCAGTATAGAAGATACGTTCGGCAAGGGTTTTCTTACCGGCCCACATCAGCTTGTTTATAAACTGCGCTACGAGCACCGAGTTAAACTTGGTGTCCGGAGGCGGTTTTCTCTTTTTTGGACTTTTTCCGCGCAATTTCTACCTCATCCCGTGTCAGCTCTTGGTGACCTTGGGACGCTTTGCTCCGTATTTCGAACGACCCTGGCGACGATTCTCAACACCCGCTGTATCCAAGACACCGCGGAGTACATGATACCGGACACCACCAAGGTCTTTAATGCGTCCGCCTCGAATCAGAACGACGCTGTGCTCTTGAAGGTTATGCCCGATCCCGGGAATATATGCCGTAACCTCGATCCCGTTGGTCAAACGCACACGCGCTACCTTCCTCAAAGCCGAGTTAGGCTTCTTGGGAGTTACGGTCCAGACCCTTGTGCATACGCCCCTTTTCTGGGGGTTAGCCTGCAATGCAGGGGCCTTTGTTTTCTTTTTAACCTTCTTCCGCGGACGCCGTACTAACTGGTTTATTGTAGGCACACGCAACCTCCTGCACCAAATAGGCGCAAGAAGGGATACTATCAAAGTTGAGCTTCCGTGTCAACCCAAAATAGAGGGATTTTCATAATATTTCATATTTTCAGCAATATTATCCTTAGGATAAACACAATATCTATGTAGGATTGAGAAGCTTTGTGTTAGGTAAGGCTTATCGGCGCATTATTAATCAAGAGTGCTCCAAAGAACCAGACACAGATAAGAAGAATTCGATTGCATCTTCGAAGGTGAGGCTAGAAGCCCAGGCTGCTTCATCAATCTTGAAACGTACGCCAGCTTTATCAATATCTAATTCGATATTGCCATATCTTGTTTCCGTTTCATCACGAGTACCCTTCAATCTGGAGTAAGCTTGCCAAGGTTCACCAAGACTATTACTAATGTCGGTGACAAAACGGGCCCTCTGGAGGATATCTGATTTCGTTGGTTCAGTGGCCGCAAGCTGAACTACACACAGAACAAATCTGTCTTTTTCATTAACTGCGGCTTTGGTTTGCAATTCAGACATTCGAACAGCTGAGCCCTTTGTCGATTTCACTTCTATCAAGAAAGAACTGTCTCCTTTCATCAACTCAAAATGAAAGCTTGGTTCGATTTCGGTCGCTGATTCTATTTCAAAGTCTGACCCAATCCCTGTTCTATTAACAATGAAACCTTTAGATTCCAAGCATTCTTTCAACAGTGATTCAACTTCCGTCCCGATTGCATTGTTCCTCTGTACCTGATCTCTACGATCTCGACGTTCTTTAACCATATCCAAGAAATCAGGGCAATCCCTGGTTTCTTTGGCTAGAATGTGGACCTTCTCAGGATCATTTCCCGAGGCTTCTAGCATCAGTGCGAGATCGTCAACCAACTTATCTCTGTCATCCTCATCATCTGAAAGAGCTCTTAACTTCAAATCGGGCATGCTTACGCCGATTATTTCCATAAACTGTATTGACTTTTCATCCCGGAGTAATTCTACTAAATATTGGTCTCCTGCCAGCAAATAAGCCAAAGATTCTGCAGAAGGCCTAAACCGCTTACGATTATGGTACACCCAACGTTTATTTTTTATGGTGTTAAGCCATTCAGCGCAATAATACTTGTGTTGTGCATTGCATGAACATTCAGCTTCCCTGAGTTCGAAAGCTTTCTCGTCTAAATGCACTACGCTCTCCAGAATGAAGCGCAAGAACTGAATGCTTTTCGTCCTTTTTCCGCTGACATTACTGATGATGCTGGGCGTGGTTTTAGATAAGAAAGCGATGCTCGACCTTTCGAGCGATTTCTGTGACTTGTGGTCGTCCCTATCGTCAGATGATACTTCGTCATCTGTGAAAGTAATAATCACCGGTTTTGCAGTGTATATGGGACTGATCCTGATGTACCCATCGTTAGCAATTGTTTCCCAAAGCTCACGATTAGGGCAGACTTCTGAATAGTACTCAGATAGTATAAATCGATTTGGGAATAGATCATGGAACTTCCCTGCTGAACCTGGCCAGCAATCTGGTGGCGCAAGAGGTAAGTTACCTTCCTCCATGTTCTTTGAAAGACTTGATATACGGTACTCGTCATCTTCAACTTCTTTTGTTATGACTGGATAGTCCTGAAGCTCGTCAAGCTCATTATGTTTAACTACCCACCAGAATAGTGACACATTCACCTTGTAAAATGTTTCATCGCTGGGATCTTCTTTAGCCCTTTCCTTTATCTTCCTGATTGCATCTTCCAGAACGTTCTTTTCAGTTCGCTTTTTTCGGCTGTCGTATATTTCGGGATTCCGAATTCTGGTGTGTAAAAGAGTCGATTTTACGCCGCAGCCCAAGTCATCCGCGATGTTCTTAAGTTCTTCATCAATCCCTTCATCACGGTCTAATTCCTTAAGTTCTCGAAAATCTCCATTCTGATCAGGCAGTATCCGAATCTTGTCAAGCAATTGGATCCCGCTTTCCTTTACAATCAGATCAATAGCTTTATTTAACCAACTCATACAATCACTAACATTTGTTAAAGATTCTTCAAGTTGTTTAATACTCCTAAGTTCTGCGATCTGGCGTGCAAATCGACTAAGATCATATTCTTCCTGCAAAGGTAGTTTCATGCCTGCATAAGGTCCCCAAGACTTTACAATTTTCGCCCAATCTATAGCATCTTCTCGTTGCGGAAAACTGTTGTTATTCCCCGGCAGCTTCTCTGCCAAGTCCCATAAACTCAATGCATTTAGACTGCCAGAAGGCAATACTGGGATAAGTGAATTTTCCGGGGTTATCATTTCCTTATTATTATTAACTAGGATCCTTGATTTTCTTATAGTGCGCAAGAACGGCTCTAAGATATCCTGTTGATACCACTCAGGATCATACCATCCTTTTCCCTTGTCAAGCTGAGGAAGGAAAGCCATTTTATGAACTTTACACCAGCCTATTTCACTCCCGGTTTCTAAAAGCTCTAGTAGTAGCCCACTTGCGCGCACCATGAGCTCTTTATTTCGTAAAACAGCATCATCTAAGCTCTTTTTTAAATGAATTCCATCTCGTTCCTCCTTAGGTTTAAATTTAAGGCTGTGAACAACACCAGGAAAACAAAAGTCCTCCGTTCCAATAAGCGGGAATGATACATGAATTCTTGGTGTTGATTCGTCCAATTCTACAGTGTATTGGTCATTATCTTCAACAAGCTTAACCCCTACACAAAGGTCGTCTTCCTCTATTAATGCAACATGCACGCCTATTTGGTCTGTACTCCTTGGTTCGCACTCAATAGGCATAACACTTATCTTTTCATTAATCCTGATTGATGTCCCCTTCCTAATGTTTACCTCTTGTCCATTATTGTTGATGCTTATTACCTTTAGTTTCTTGTTGAAGGCAAGTACATAAATAATGTGTGAACGAAGTGATTTAATACCTACTTGTGTGAAGACATTCCCACGTCTATCTAACGGATAAATATATTCAGTGATCCGCTCCTGTTGAGCTGAGATGACATCACAAGATTCTTTGAATTGCATAAAGGAATCCTTTATCCTTCTGCCCAATTCCTCTGCAGAATCACCTTCTCTACTCAATGTGAAATCAAAACAGTATTCACCTTTTAGTATACCCCGAATTCTTACTTCCCTAGATATAAGGTGCGTACACAAGAAACCTGAACCAAACTCACCGCTCTTGCTTGGATCCTCTTGCTTCGTTGAGCCATGGTAAATGAGATGCGAGATTTCCTTATAAGAGAATGGATCGCCATCATGTTGAAATCTCAGTTCTTGTGGATGCACATCTAATTTGACATTGACACCTTGATCTAGGGGTGCAGCATCACTTGCATTCTGCAGTAATTCCCATATCCAACGGGCACTAAAACTCTCTGGATCTTTTTCGAGCTTATCCAAATGCTTCAAGATATCTTGTGCGGTGTTTTCGCTCACGGCGACTTCTTTGGCCGCATCTAGATCTTCTTGTAGTTTAGTTAAATCATGCAATTTGCGGACTCCTTAGAGAATCAACATTATTAGAAATCTATTTTCTTTGACAATCGTAGCCCGGCTTCACCGCAAGCAGAATACCGTAGCCCGGAAACTCACCCGCCAAGACCGAATACCGTTCCCTTTCATGTAGCCCGGTCAACCCCGTTGCCGGGAATAAATTCTTAATCCTACGCTTGTTCCTGAGCCGCAACGTCCCCACTATTTCCCATATCTATCCAGCGAGATTCCATGCTACGTTACTCAATTATATCAGAATTTGTTCCCGGCATCGGAATGCCGGGCTACATGAAGTTAAGAAAAGTCCCGGCGAAGGATTGCGGGCTGCATTTCTAATTGCCATCAAGACCTGCCCCCATTCACCGCCAGGTTATTGTAAAATGGATAGCCTGCATCAAAACCATGCAATGGGAGAAGCACATAGTCGGCATTATCTGGTTCGTGCTCATCGTATTCTCGATGATGGCATCCGGCCGGAAACTCATGCGCGCCTTCAAGATCGAACCGATCACCTTTTCCGGTGAAGTCTCCCTCTCGTTCGCATTCGGAATTCCAATCGTATATTTCATCATCCAGCTCATCGGCTATGCCGGGCTGCTGAAATCCTACGTCCTGATGGGACTTGTCATTCTCGGTATCGTCCTCGGTCGCAAAGAGCTGCCCAGGTACTACCGTGAAATCAGGCAGCGTATAGCGAAAATCACCTGGGGCAACTATGTGCAGGTTATCATCGGCGCAATAGTCCTCTGCTTCTTCCTGCTGTTCTTCTTCATATCCCTGTCACCCGTGGTACTCGACGACGCGGAATATTTCCACTATAACCATCCGCAGCGATTTCTCGACGCCGAACGGATCTATTACATCCCGAATCATCTGTGCTCCGACTATCCATGGGCCCACGAATCGCTGACGCTGATCGGTCTCGGTACAGGCGGTGAGACGTCTGCGAACCTGTTCAACTGGTACATAATGATCATGTGCATCCTGCTGTCGCTTGAGATCGGGGCGTATTTCAAGATCCCCGAAGCAGGCCCGGCGATGGCGATCCTAATAATCGGCATTAACTCGGCGTGGGAATTCGTTGTGCCGGGATGCGTCGAGCCGCTGATGCTGTTCGCTTCAATCGGCGCGATACATTACACGTTCAACTGGATATCGAAATCCAGTCCTCAGGACGCGATCCTCGCCGGACTCAACCTCGGCCTCCTGGGCGCAACGAAGTACAACGGCCTTATGCTCGTCTTTTTCCTATTCCTTATATGTATCCCGTTCCTGCTGAAAGCGAAAGACCGCGGCATACGCCTGAAGCAGTTCGGGTTGATGGTGCTGATATTCGTCGTGATGATAATCCCCTTCGAAGGACGCAACCTGCTTGTCCACCATAATCCCGTATATCCATTCATGCATGAAGCGCTCACGGGTAATATTGCTCCCGATGCTGATGACATCAATACATGGGTGAACAAGAACGTCAGTACTACATTCGTGGGCGGGATCAAGCACTATTATGAATTAACAACCAGCACGAAATATGCCTACACATCATTGGCGTTCACAATATTCCCGCTGCTTCTTCTGCTGTTCATACGCAGGCCACGCGTGTCGATCATAGCGATTTATGTGATACTCCATTTCGCGTTCACATACATCCTGATGCCGTTCAACCCGCGTTACATGCTCCCCGCCGATGCCGCGCTGATATACCTTTTCGCGGCCTCGGTCAGTTACATCAAGTGGAAAATCCCCCGTCAAATATTCACGCTCCTCTTGATCGTCCCGCTTCTTATGAATACGGGAATGATAAAACACGTTGCGCTTGAGCGCCTTCCGGTCGCCCTCGGATCGGCTGAGAATGAAAAAGCGTATCTGGTACGGACGTACAACTTCTACAGTGTCATATTCAAGATGAACGAATTGGCCGGTGATGACG
>CBDVBS010000140.1:0-8604 GCA_965372275.1 uncultured bacterium
TCTCCGGTTCGCAGGTGATATACGAAACGGATGTGCATGTGAACTCCGACTCACTCACTTCCTTAGGGTATATCTACTTGCCGATATAAAATTCAACCGAACTTCTCAGACAATCACCCCCCCTGCAAAGGGGGGGTTTTTGGTTCCGATGTTTCGGCACCCCCTGTGCCGAAACAAACAGTCTTCCAAATCGGTATCGGGACAGGGTGTCCCGATACATCGGAATTTCACAGCACCTCATCGAGAAAATCGATCGCCGCTTTGATAGCCTCATCCCTCGACGGTTCCATGTCCATCCCCAACATCCTCTGTAAACAATGCCCCGCATTCTTCACGACAAGTAACTCGCATCGCACACCCGCTGCTTCCAACGCATTGTAATATGCATAGGACTGGTTAACCAGAACGATGGTGTCATCTTCGCCGTGTATTAGAAACACAGGCGGATCATCTTCGGTGACATATGTTATCGGGCTTATCTGTTCGATATGTTCTTCAAATGTCGTACCCGAAGGGCGCATATATGGCAGGTCCTCGTGATGTCCGCCATCAAGTTCAGCTAAGAGGCTGAAATCAAAAACACCCCAGCAAGGTACAACAGCCTGGACACGTCCCGAAGTGGAGAATTCTTCCGCGTTGAAACCGAGGTCATCATCAATGGCACCGATGAATCCCGACAGATGCCCCCCCGCCGAACCTCCCCATGCCACGATACGGTCGGCATCAATGTTGAGCTTCGCATCCCAGCGGCGAAGCCATTGAACGGCGGCCTTGCAATCGTTTACGTTGTTGGGAAATCTACCCTCGGGTGTGAGCCGGTAATTTATTGAGAAGCAGGCATAACCACGTCCGACGAGCTTCCTCGCATAATATGCCATGTCCGTTTTATCACCACTCCTCCATGCGCCGCCGTGGATCAGCACAACCACGGGATAAGGCGGCTCACCAATCTCAGGCAGGTAGAAATCACCTTCCAGGTCCGATCCATCCACGCTCCTGTAAACATACACTTCTTCCGCACGTATCGGCAGTGGTTTGAATCCGCCACGACTGTTACCGCATCCACCATATGTCGCCCCGGCACCGGGAATAACAAAAACCCAGACAGCGATGAGGAGCAAAGTTATAACTATGATTCTCTTGAAATTCAACATGATGAATCCTCTCGATTATGAGAATTTGATAGATTTTAACACATGTTAAGCAACTTAATAAATTGAGAAATCCATGCTTACCTATTGACAAAGATATGTAAAGTATGGTAAATTTTTGTAACTTATTGTAATCTTTTTCGAACCTTTATGCATCCTGATGGCTCATAACAATAAGTAGGATGCATCAAAATTTAGATATGCGAAGATTGAAAATTTACCGGTGGAAATGTGCTGGAAGCATTTTCATATCTACGTTTGGATGAGGTTGGCGAATAATAGTATTGCTGTTGCAATTCAAAAACTATATTGATATGATATGTCCTTTGAATATGGAAAGATTAGCATCCATCAAGAGCAAAGAGGTGTAAAGTTGGCTCGTACTCTTGCTATCATTTTGGCTTTCTCGGTTTTATTCACCCTGGCACTGGTAATGGGGTGTTCAGGGAGCAAGGATATTATCCTTACTCCCCAGAGGGCACCAGGCGGAATGCGTGGTGTGGTAACCAGCATTGTCGCTGATATTCCCATCCCCAATGCAAAGGTACATATCATCAGCAGCCCGTTCACTGAGGGCGCTGAAGGTGAAACCGTAAGCACAACGGTCTATACTGACGACACCGGCTGGTACAATACCACCATCTCCTACGGGAAAGTAGTTGTTATCGTCACGATGGACGACTTCAAGAACCCCGATCCGAAGATTTGGTCGCTGAGCCCGGGCGGCAGTGGAAGGCTCGATTTCGTGCTTGTGCCGGGTGAGAACCTGGACCAGATCGATAATCGAGTCCACGATCCATTCTGCCTGCAATGCCACTACAATATCCAGATACCGGATCCCAATGACGATGGGGGAAGTGCTTACCCACCGACCGGTACCGGTGAAGGCGGAAAACCATAAGTCGGGAATGCACGATGCACTCCCGGAAAGTTTTCATCAAGACTTGAAGGAGAACAATAAATGCGATTAATCCCGTTAATACTTGTAGCAGCCACCGTAATGGTTCTTACTGCCTTCCTCGGTGTAGCCTGCAGCAATCCCGATAACATTCCGGATGGCGGTTTCGCCCTTACACCTTCCCCCGTGAAGGTTGCATTCACGGACCCGCAGTTCCGGGTTGAAGGTTCCAGCGGTAAGACCGGCACAGCCGACCCGTATGGCCTGCAACTCATGGATCTTGTCGGGTTGGATATGCTCGAAATGAGCGACCTGATGAGGTATATCGACAATGCCCAGTCGACCATCGACCTCTGCACAATGCGCATCAATAACGAGGGCATGGTGCAGCGCCTTGTCGCCATCGCCAACAGGGGCGTATCAATACGCATCGTTACCGAGGATGCTTATTTCAACGACCCGAACAGCATTCCGATGATCCAGCAGTTGTTTGACGCCGATGTTCTCATCCGTACGGACGAGGACGGCTTCAACAGGCTGATGCATCAGAGATACTGGATCATTGATGATCACATCGTGCTGTGCGGTTCCGGTGATATGCTCGACACGACCTTCAGTCGCTCGGCTAACAACACGCTTATATTCGACACCACGAAAACGATAAACGCCGGAAGCGATATAAGCCAGGTCAAAACCATCACCGACGCGTTTTTCATGGACTTCACGCAGATGTTCGACCGCGGGAAGTTCGGGAAGAGCAAGGAAACGATGCTCCAGCACACGTTCAAGATCGGCGTCGATGTTGAGATCTACTTCGGCCCCAACGACGATCCGCAGTTGAGGATTCGCGACGAGCTGTTGCACATTGACAGCAATATGATGTACGCCATTAACCAGGCCACAGAAAACGATCTTATCATGGACCTCATCGACAGTCTCGTTCAGGCCGGCACCTATCCGATCGCCGGTGTTTACGACGGTCCGTCGAACGGGTTTGCATTACCCAACGCATCGGCATACAGTTATCCGAACATGAACGGCATGAACCACAAGTTCATGGTGATTGACGTCCCGATGACATTTGAAGATATGCAGTACTTCACTGCCGCCACTTCCAACGATCCGCTGGTGCTCACCGGAAGCTGCAACTGGACAAATGCGGGATTCGAACTGAACGATGAAACCCTCGTGATAGTCCACGACCTGACACTCGGTTATCGCTATGCCTTCGGTGAGATGACGTCGATCACCGCCGCTGCCGGGAACACCGGTATAGTGTTCGGCGAGGTCCGGTCCGCTTATAACAACGTCGGACTGGAAGTAACCGTCACCATCGAAAGTGACCGCGTTTCATCCTACTTTCCGGGAACTGACCCGCCGGTTGAGGTAGATAGCGACCCGGATGAAGATGGTTTCTACGGCGCTTATGTTACAACCGGTGAGTTGATCAGGCTTGAGTCCAGCCAGCCCATAGGACACCTCATTCCTGAGGATAAGTTCCTCTATGGCGCGACATTCCTGCTGTTGCCCGGCGCGAGTTACGAAGGCAACTTCTTCCCGAAGCTCGCCCCAAGCGGAACGGGCACGGGTGGCACATAAGGGAAACGGATTGGCAAGTAATATTCAGCCCTGACGGGTTTGTAAATTGATAAATTGGTCGGATATTAATTATGGATGATTCGTAGTTAGGCTGGTTTTGTTTTGAAGCTGTGCATGGTAATCTTGTAGAGTCGGAGTTAAAGAGAATCTCACGGGTTTTTAAGAATAGTAACTAAAAAGGAATCTAAACTTATGTGATGATTCTCAAGTGTTGAAGATTTTGAATTTGTAAAATCCGCGATATTTATGTTGCTCAAATATTTTCTGAGGAGTTCGGCAATGATGAGAATGAAATTTTTGGTTCCTATCGCGATGTTGACCTTGATTGTCTGGATTGGGCTGGGATGCTCCAATGCGGACAATTTAAATTTGCCCGTCGTACCCACCACGGGTGGTATTCCGAGTGATCCCATTGATCCCAACACGCCGACGCCGTTTTCAGAACTTCCGGAACTGGCTGGCGATAATTACTATATCCTTGACTTCGCCTTTGAAAAAGACGGGGACTTGGCCATATCCGAGAATTCAGCCGGCATCATGCTCTTTGACACATTCGGAGTATTAAAAAGGAATATCTCCAATGGTCAAACCGGATTCGACGGCATGATCGATGTTATGCCCGGAGCGCTTGACTCAGGCCGCGGGATCATAGCCACCGGCCTTCCTGTACCGGGATGCGCCTGGACATCATTCTACGATGACCAGTATGTCACTGGTGGCACGCTCGGTCCGGCGGGAGCCGCCTGGTGGTTCGGCGGCGTAGCTCACCCACCCGGCTGATGTAACCTTCTCCCGAGTTCGGGAGTATTTGAATGCATCGATCCGCCGTTAGCACCCCGCGGAATCGATATGCATCCGATCACCGGTTGGTTGTTCTGCAGGATGGACAACACGAAAATAACACTTGACGGCAGCGACTGCGATCTCGATTACGATGAGATCCCACCGAACCAGGACCTCGATCCGGGCATCGTTGCGATGCATCCCAAGGCCCCAACGGAGGGCGGGGATCCTTTTTACTACGAGGGATCTTTTGACTGGATCGTTTATCATAATAAGGCTGACTATGATCTGGTCCTTTTGTACGGTTATCCGATGGCCAGCTCATCGATCCAGTACATCTGTTGGGATGAAACCGGCTGACCGGGTTCGCTCTTACCGCCGCGTGACGGCGTATCAACAGGAAGCGTTCTCGATTTTGAATTTGATGCTTATGGTCGATTGATCTGCGTGCTTCCCAGCGCGAACTGCTTCGCGATCATGGACCCAGTTGTACCACCCGAGTTTATGATCACTCAGAGAATAATAGGCGGGGCTAACGACGGAACCAGTCATAATCCGGGCGACTTCTACGGCCCCAGGGGTGTCGCGGTTGACCCGCGTAACCAGGAGATTTACATCACGGACACAGGTCTCAACAGGGTCCAGGTGTTCGACAACCAGGGTATGTTCATTCGAATGTTCGGCGCCGGTATCGGCTCGACAGGCCTTGGTTTCACCGCCCCTGCAGCCATCGAGGTCGACAGTTTTGGTAATGTGTATGTCTCGACCCAGGAAGGGTTGCAGATATTCAACGAGTTTGGCCAGCCCGTATCCTACGGTTCCATCGAGGGATACGTAAAGGACAAGACAACGGGCGTAGCGCTTGACAACGTGGTTGTCTCGATTTCAAGCACTTACAGGCAGTATGCCACCGCCACCGATGACTACGGCTTCTTCCGCTTCCAGACCGTGCCCCAGGGCGATCACACCCTTATCGCGAACCGCGCGGGCTACCAGGCCCAGTACGCGAATGTCTTCGTGAACGGCGGTTACAAGACCACCACGACCCTCTACCTCGAGCGCACTGGTGTCGGTGATCTCGGTTATGGTGACGTCACCGGTAAATTCATGTCCCAGCTCGACGGCGACGCTATCGGCGGATTGCTTGTAACCATCAAGGGCTTCGCTATGTCGGACTACTCCAACGCCAACGGTGAGTTCCACCTCTACAGCGTACCAACGGGCGACCACGTGCTTGAGGCTCTCTCAGGTGCGCAGGTTATCTACTCAACCGATGTACTTGTTATCTCTGGCAAAGACACAAATTTAGGCTACATATACCTGCCGATATAACGGCACATTTAATGAAAAGCATTCTCCCCCCTTTATCAGGGGGGAGTTTTTTTTGCTTAGTACCTCGACTTTCGCCATTTCCCCGCGTGTGCCACCACTTCTCCATCCGGGTAGCACAGTTACTCCGTCCGGGTAGCACAGTTACTCCGTCCGGGTGGCACAGTTACTCCGTCCGGGTGGCACGCCCACGGTCGTCTTCGGCCTTGGGCGTGTCTTTGTGATTACCCCGCAAGTGTGCCACGGGCAAGCTAACCGAATGATGTTTGAATTCACATCAGGATGAATTGCTTGCCCGTGTCTTGCATAGAGCGCGCATCATCGTTCGCTGGCGCTCACTATAGATACGCGCTACCCAATAAACACGCACATCCGGGTGGCACTGACAAGCTTACAGATGAGTGTGAATTCCCCACCCAGGCTGAATTGCTTGTCAGTGAAACAAATAGCAATGAAGACACTGACAAACTCGAAGACTCTTTTGTCAGTGCCACCCGGAATGCATACACTCTATTTGCATAGCAGGATAAAACAGCCGAATCAAGAATCGTGTCATATGGTAGAATTGTGGCAACAATGAGAGGGGAACATAGTTGCCGCCGATAATTGTTGCAATTGACTGCCAGGCTCTTTTAGGTGACATCCAGACGGGATTGGGCGTCTATGCGCGTAATCTCGTGGAGACACTTGAGACATCACGTGAAGATGTGAGTGTCATACGTCTTTACCCCCCTGGCAAAAAGCCTCTGAAATCGACACCTCAAAGGCTTTGGTGGGAACAGGTTCAGCTTCCGTTGGCGATCGCGCGATCAGATTGTCATGTGTTCCACTCCCCCGCCCTGAGTATGCCATTGATGGGACGCGGCAAAAAGGTCGCTACCGCTCATGACCTCATCGTGCTGAAACATCCCGAAATGATGAAAGGCCTTTCGCGGAAGTACTTCGCGGATTTCATACCCAAGACACTGAAGAAAGCCGATCATATCATCGCAAATTCCAATTCGACAAAAAAAGATCTGCGGCGATACCTTCAAATTCCCGAATCGAAGATAACCGTGCTCCCGTTAGGCGTGGACAAGGAATTCCTGAAGGAGTCGGATATCGATCTTGTGAATACCCTGAGGCGTAAATTCAATCTATCCGGCGACTACCTTCTGTCTGTCGCTTCTTTCGAGCCGAGGAAAAACCACGCGAATATTCTCAAGGGATTCGCAAAAGCATTGCCTGAACTCCCGGAGGATATAAAACTCGCACTCGTCGGACGCGAGAATGCATACCAGGCAAAGATGATGAAGCTCGCGGAGTCACTGGGAATTCCGGACCGGGTTTCATTCTGCGGTTATGTGCCGACCAGGGAACTCGCGGCGCTTTACACCGGCGCGTCGATGCTCGTGTTTCCGAGTCTCGACGAAGGCTTCGGGATACCTATAATAGAGGCGTTCGCGAAGAAGGTGCCGGTGATCACAAGCAAGATTGCAGCGACACAGGAGGTCGCCGGGATGGCTGCACAATATGTGAATCCCGAGAGGCACGAGGAGATATCGGCCTCGATATTGAATATCTATAACGATTCGGAACTGCGCGGGAACCTTATCGAATTAGGTACCATGCGTGTCGCGGACTTCACATGGGAAACTCACGCACGTGAGGCAATCCGTATTTATTATACACTTATCGGGAGGACGAAGGACCTCAAGTGAATTCCCCCCGGGTTACTGTTGCCATCTTGAATTATCATGGGCGTACACATCTTCCAGGATGCCTCACCCATTTGGCCGCGCAGGATTTCACCGAGTGGGAGCTTGTGCTCGTCGATAACTCCCCGAAAGATGGTTTGATCAACGAACTCGAATCATCCGAGCTTTTGCAAGGCTGGTTGAGTAATGATAAAGCAAAGGTCATCCGCAACGATAGGAACCTCGGTTTCGCTAAGGGTGTCAACCAGGCTATCAATACAGCCCGAGGGGAATATATCCTTCTGCTGAACCAGGATGTTTTTATGGAGCCCGGCTATATGAGCGAACTGGTTTCAAGGCTTGATAAGAACGAGTTGATGGCATCGGTCACGGGCAAGTTATTGAGGTTGAATACCGAAGGTGGAACAGGTGTCATCGATTCGACCGGGCATGAATTCTACGATGACAGGATCGTTATCAATCGCGGCAAGGATGAACCGGACAAGGGGCAGTATGATTTCGCGGGGGAGGTCTTCGGCCTGAGCGCGGCTGCGGCGATGTATCGCCTGCGGGCGCTGAAGGAAGTGGCGTATGAGGGAGAGGTTTTCGACGAGGATTTCTTTGCGTACCTCGAAGACATCGACATGGATTTCAGATTGCGCCGGGCGGGATATATCGCGGGATACACGCCGGACGTCGCGGCAAGACACGCACTTGCCGGAAGCGGTGGCAGGAAGAGTTTTGCGATACGTTTCAAGGCGCATACGAATCGGTATAAGGTTATATGGAAGCACGATTCATTCACATTGCTGATTGGTGATTATGTGGCTATGACCAGGCAGGAGGTTTTACAGTTTTTCAGGACATTGGTCACATCACCTCTGCTGCTTCTGTCGTTCTTTATTTTTCCCTTCAAGCTACCGCGCATATTGAAACGCCGGACTCATCTCAACCGAATTTCCAAAATCACATTCCGCCAGATCTACATCGAATGGGTTGCCAGAAACAGGCTGAAATAAACAAGAATTGGGGACAGTCCCGCGAGGACTTGGGACAGTCCCGAATATCGCTTTTTTAAGGGGTTGATACCTTATTAAACACAACGGCAACACTTGGTAGCCCGGGGTTGAAGCCATCCTTATCCATGAAATAAATTGGCTTCTACCCC